>CAVHVI010000017.1:6717-21809 GCA_963639245.1 Bacteroidaceae bacterium | reverse complement strand
GTATAATTAAGTCACATCCTCGATAAGACAAGTGAATCACAGGATGTAAAGTTTCATTAACTACTTTTTAGGAGATACTATTATGGCTACCGATTTCTTCATCAAAATTGACGGTATTGACGGCGAATCAAATGACAAGTCCCATGCAAAGTGGATTGAAGTAATTGGCTTTGAGCATGGCTCATTGCAGAATGTAGGTGTAGGCCGCGCCACTGATGTTTCAGGTCGTGGACAGTTTGTACCATTTAGCTTCACACACTTAGTTGACAAAGCAACTCCTAAGCTCCAGAAGTTCTGCATGTCTGGACAGAAAGTTGCAAAGGTACAGTTTGTAGTATGCCGTGCTGTAGCAGGTGCTCAGGTACCGGTATATGAAGTCACTATGGAAAATGTAAAGATTGCCAAGTGCCAGATTAAGTCTGTTGCCCCTGGTACTTCAAGTGACTTGCTCAATAGCTTTGCAGGTGCTGATGGTGTTTACATTCCTACTGAGTTCGTCGAGCTTGTTCCTGGCAAGATGACTTGGAAGTGCACCGCTATCAAGCCTGATAATACTAAGGATGGCGCTGTTGAGGATTCCTTCAACCAGGTTGAGAATGCTTAATAGTTAGCAACATAGTTTAAAGTAAACAAAGGAAGGCCCCGTATTCGGGGCTTTTCCTTTTTTGGGGGCCTTAAGCATTCACTATTTTGGCAATTACAGAGAGCTTTCTATTTTGTTGAGCACATAGGGAAGCTCAAAGCCCAAATCATCACTGATACGCAAAAGATCATCCTTCTCTTGCCCTTGAAGCAGATCCTTAATTACGCCGTTGAGCATAGCAGTATGTTCTTGAGAGCAATTATTAGCTGCAACGAATTTCACTATCTCCTCTAAAAGAGCTGTCATAAGCTCATAGGTTTCAGGGCAACATCCAGCTAAAGCTTTTTTAGATAACTCCTTAGAGCGCGCAATCAGGTCCTGAGCTATCATTTTTTGCGAACGCATATTCTTTGCTTCACATCAAGGTGGAGAATTTCGTTGCCTGCGATTACGCAAGAAACGTAACGCATATTGGGGATACCTTTTATTTGCGGAAGCTTTGAGCGACGCTGAAGTTTGAGCTTAACCTTTTTTATCGCTTGAGCTAAGTGCTTTCTATAATTCTCAAAGAAGGGGATGATTTCAACCTCAAAGAGGAAGGATGGATTGCGTGGATTTATGGCTTTTGCCAAGACGAAGGCTATAAGCTCGTCATCATCTTCAGGATCTGCAAGCGGGTAGTCGCAATAGCTTTCATAATCACCACACAAGACGAGGATACATCTCATGGCCATTTTAAGATCTTCACGATCCTCTAGAGCCCATTGATAAGGCTCAAAAATATCGTAATAATCGGTACGGTAGTCAAAGGTCAGTCCCTCATAATCTCGTATATAGTCCGAGGCGTTATTAATAAAGAAGTCTACGCGTCCATCTAAAAGTTCTGCATTGACATCGCCTGGTCCGAAATCATAAGGCAAGGAGTCAAAATCATTCTTTACCTTGTAATAGTATTCAAAGTAGTCCTGCATAATGTATGGATCGGTGATAAAGCAGGATTTGTCCTCTGAAAGCTTTAGGAATTTGCCCTTATAGAGACTTTTTAAGAGATCGATATGACCTAATCTTCCAAGA
Organism: Bacteroidaceae bacterium; assembly: GCA_963639245.1. Taxonomy (GTDB): domain Bacteria; phylum Pseudomonadota; class Gammaproteobacteria; order Enterobacterales; family Succinivibrionaceae; genus Succinivibrio. The sequence goes on along the minus strand of CAVHVI010000017.1, from coordinate 20,152 downwards.
GCAGTGGGCTTTACCTCTTCATCAAAGTTGATGTTGGGATTGGCGATTGTGCATCCGTGGAATACATCATCAAGTATTTTTTGGACGCTGTAGGGATCACCCTTTTCCAAAATTTCCGTAAGCTTTTGGGCAGAGGGGATGAGTTTGCTTGCAGTCATATATAAATTCCTTTGAGGAAAAAGCTATATCTATTTGCTTGAGTTCTCAAGCCTTTCTATAAACATGGTTTTATCTACATAGGCAGAGTCTTCCTGTCTTAAGGTGACAAAGGAGGATTCACCGTAAGCAATTGCTTTAAGTTGTAGGTTTTGTACCATATCGTGCTTTATGTCGATCCATGAAATACATCACTTACATGATATCAATTCATGGGAAAATTTATTGTAATAGAGTGAAGTCTTTAGCTACAGTTACAAAAAAGGAGCATCAGTTTGATACTCCTTCTATGAATTAAAAGCCTAAGACGCGGGGTAATTACTTACCAAGCTTTGCCAAAACTGCCTTTAGCATGTCATCGGCACTTAAGTTTTCTCTCTGTCCGGTACGACGATTCTTGTACTCAATCACGCCATTATCAAGCCCCTTATCGCCGATGGTAACGATGTGAGGAATACCGATGAGATCCATATCAGCAAACTTAAAGCCAGGACGCTCATCACGATCATCATAGAGAACCTCAACACCAGCGGCGCTAAGCTCTGCATAAAGTTGCTCTGATTTTTGACGAACTGTCTCTGATTTATCAGCACGTACTGAAACAATTGCTACCTGGAAGGGTGCTAGCGCATCATTCCAAATAATGCCACGATCATCGTGGTTTTGCTCAATTGCAGCCGCAATTGCACGGGTAACACCGATACCATAGCAACCCATGATCATAGGAATGGCCTTACCATTTTCATCGGTGACGGTGCATTCCATAGCCTCAGAGTACTTAGTACCGAGCATGAATACGTGACCTACTTCGATGCCGCGACGTAAGTGTAGGGTGCCTTGGCCATCAGGGCTAGGATCGCCTTCCTCAACATTACGCAGATCAAAGACCTCATAATTAGGAACATCTCTATCCCAGTTAACATTGATGAGGTGATAACCATCCTTATTAGCACCGCAAGCAAAATTGCCCATACGATCAGCAGTACGATCAACTAGGATACGGCCCTTAAAGCCCACAGGACCTAATGAACCAGGATGTGCGCCCATAGCCTCCTGAATTTCGCTATCGGAGGCAAATTCGATAGGATCAGCAATACCGCCGGCCTTAACTGCCTTGATCTCGTTTAATTCCTGATTGCCACACAAGCAGATCATTACAAGCTCGTTGGTGCCATCCTCATTCTTCTTACCATGAACCACTAAGGATTTGAGCATCTTGTTAGTAGGAACACCAACAGCAGCACAAGCCTCATCAACGGTGTGGGCACCAGGAGTTGCTACTTCGCTGTAGGCATCTCCTGCAGCCTCACGCTCATTAGTAGGAGGCAAGGTTTCTGCCTTTTCAATATTGGCAGCGTAATCAGAGCCATCGGACCAAGCAATTAAATCCTCACCAGATTCTGCCAATACCTGAAATTCGTGAGACTTATAGCCACCAATTGAGCCGGTATCAGCCTCAACTGGACGGAAGTTTAAGCCCATACGGGTAAAGATCTTGGTATAGGCGTTGTACATGGACTCATAGGACTTCTTTAGAGATTCTGCGTCCAAATCGAAGGAGTAACCATCAGCCATTAAGAATTCACGGCTACGCATTACACCAAAGCGGGGACGGATCTCGTCACGGAATTTCCACTGGATCTGATACATGCAGGTTGGCATCTGACGGGCGCTCTTGATCTCACGACGGGCAATAGAGGTAATTACCTCCTCGTGGGTAGGGCCTAACACGTATTCGTTCTTCTTACGATCCTTAAAACGGCAAAGCTCGGGACCATATTTTTCATAACGGCCAGACTCACGCCAGAGATCAGCAGGCTGAACAAAGGGCATCATGACCTCAAGGGCACCTGCATTGTCATACTCCTCGCGCACGATGTTGATAGCCTTGTTTAAAACACGCATTCCCAAAGGAAGCCAGGTATAAACACCAGAGCTAATTTGACGAATAAGGCCAGCACGTAACATTAAAATATGGCTAGGAAGTACAGCCTCAGCGGGAGTCTCCTTCAAGGTGGAGAGCAAAAATTGTGTAGTTCTCATGAGTAAATTCCGTAGCGTCCCCTAAGATTAGGAGACTATATATGGTTTCAAATTCTGCGCAGTATTATACACGCCTCTATTAAAAGTGAGGAAAAGGCCGTGCATATGGCCTTTTTACGGTGTATAGCCTTCATCTTTGATATAATGCCTCAAGGTGTATTGTCATCTAAAAATTTTAAGCGGAGTAAAGCATGGTTTTTGTTGCAAGTTTCCTATTATTTCTCTTCTTTGCAGGTGCAATGGCTATGGGAATGATTATTGCCAAACGTCCTTTGAAGACTGAGGATGAAGCAACTGCCGCAATTTTAAAAAGCATGTCCTGCGCCACCTGTCACAGCTCACTTTGTGGCTATGCTGGCAAAGGTGGACACACTCCTACTAGTAACTGTGATGGCTCAGCTATGAGCATTCCGCACAAAGCAGTTTAATTTTCAAGCATTTAAAGCGGCCTGAGCTGGGCCGCTTTTTTTCGTACGCAATTTCATGAATTTCTCAAGATAATAATATGGCATCTCAAGACTACGGTACCACATGGTGGGGTAAGGAATGGCTTAACGCTCTTACAGGAATTGATAACGCTAATCGTATTCCGCGAGGCAAGACATATGCAAATACCGGCAAGGTCTTTCGCATAGAGTTTGACTCTAATCGTAGTGTGATCAAGGCTCGTGTTGCGGGCAACTATGATCCATTTTATTCGGTGCAGATTAAATTAAAGCGCTTTACCAAAGAGGAAATAGACAAGCTAGTGACAGCTATTGCCGACAGCCCGGTGGTACTAGCCCGTCTTTCAGCTCGTGAGCTTGATCCGCAGATTGAGACCATAGCAAGCTCTCTTGGAATTAATATTTTCCCTAAAAAATGGGACGATCTGGACGTGAAATGCTCCTGTCCAGATTTTGCAGTACCCTGTAAGCATATTGCTGCGGTAATTTATAGAGTCTCCCAAGAAATTGATGCAGATCCTTTTTGTTTTTTCGAGTTAAAGGGCTTGTATCTAGTAGAAGAGCTTGCTAATAGAGGCATAGATTTTGAGCAGGTCGAAGAGACGGAGATGCCCACTTGGAAGGATCTTTTAAATGTACGTGCAACAGGAGGTCCTCTTGCCGTAGAAAGTCTCGAGAAGCTTTCCTTTACTCAAATTAATCCACTTTTAGAATCGGTTATTGGCCTGTTTAAAGAATCTCCTGCAGGCTATACCGGATCCTCTTTGCGCAATCTTTTAACTAAGGTATTGTGCAGAGCGCAAAAGTTTGCTGCCAACAAATTTAAAGATAAGGTGGACCGAGACCTTCCTACCTGGAATGAAAGCGAGCATCTAATTCATATCGATTCTTGGGGAAGAGTACATTTTGCTAACTCTTTATCTTGGAAGGTATATCCTGCTAATGGATCAGGTGAGTCCTATGTGGCAACTCCTTATGATCCCAGCAAAGGTGACTATGAGGAACACACTCCCCTCTATGAGATGTTCTCAGCTGCCACCAATAAGGATGAGCTTGCAGATAGTCATGAGGCAATAGAGGCTCTTTATAATGTATGGCTTATTGCAACTAAGCTTGTAGAGCAAGGCGCAGTAGTGCCGCAGATCTATGAGCCTATTGATGACAACTTTATCACCCGTTGGGTTCCGGCCTTCATGCAAAAGGATATCAGTACTCTTACTGAGGATGTAGGGCGTGCGCTGTTATCCTTGCCTGAGAGTGTGATTAAAATTGATCGTCGTCCCGAGGTACTTTCAGGTCGTGCTGTAGGTGAGTCCATTTTGGGCGCCTTTATCGACAGCTATGTGATTGCCTCCTTCGTAGAATCTCCTGCGTTTTCTGGCTTTGATCATCAATACGATCTTGAGATCCAATCCCTATTTTTGCGTCAGGTCGTAGATATTATTGATACGATTGCAGGACACCGCGTACGTAAATCACTTGAGGGCTGGCTATCTCCGCTTTATCTTGAAAATCTTGAGGTGCGCCCAGTGGTGATCCTTGAGGATAGAAGCATCAACTCTTCAATTGAGCTCTCAAGCCTAGTGGAGAGCAAGCGTACCTTAGATGAAGAGGCACTTGATGAAAGCTTCTATGAGGATATCTTCTACGATACTGAATACGATCAGGAAAGTTTTTCTGAGGATGATGAAGAGGAAGATGCACCTGAGGTAGAAACTGAGATCATAGTTGAGGGTAAGCCTGATCATGAGGCCTCATTATTTGATAATGAGGATGGTATTTGTATTTCAATGGGCTTTAACCGTGTCGATCAGCAGGGCTTGCCTGATGAGGTATTCATCCCCTTAAAGGACGTTTTAGGTGATCCTAAGTATGGCAAGATCCGCTTTGAGTGCATGCGTACGGTAAGCCGTCTGTCACAGATCTGCCCACAGCTTTCTGATCTTTTGGAAAATAGAGGTGGCGAGGGTACGATTAAGCTTGAGGATTTAGCCAATGTGATCCTCTCCTCCATACCCGCAATGAAGCTTTTGGGCGTAAGACTTATTATTCCTAAGACCTTAACTAAGATCCTAAATCCTAAAGCTTCAGTATCGCTTGGTATCAATGGTAAGTTTGAGTTTGAAGACGGCATGGGTGTCTTAGCCTCTATGCTCTCCTTTGACTGGCAGCTTGCTCTTGGTAATAACCCCATCTCGCAGGAAGAGTTTGAGCGCTTGATGGAGTATGAAGGACGTATGGTTCGCTTTGGCGATCAATTTGTCTATGTCGATCCTAAGACTGTAGCCCGTATTGGCAAGAAGCTTAAGGAGACCACTAGGGAAACTCCTACTAAACAGCGTCTAATTGCCGCAGCTCTCACCGGTCGCTTTGGCAATAACTCGGTTTATATTACCAAGGAGTTAAAGGCAGCCTTAGATAAGCTTTTATCTGAGAAGACCTTAGGTGTGCCCGATACCCTAAATGCCACTCTGCGTCCTTATCAGGAGCGTGGCTTTAGCTGGTTGGTTCGTAACATGCGTACCATGATGGGTTCCATTATTGCCGACGATATGGGCTTAGGTAAAACCTTGCAGGTCATTGCCTCCTTAGAAAAGCTACGCTATGACGGCGAGCTTGATAAGAAGCAAGCCTTGATCGTGGTGCCTACCTCAGTATTAGTAAACTGGCAGCGTGAGATCTCTAAGTTTGCCCCGAAGATGACCTACAGCGTGTTCTATGCTGATAATAAGACCTTGGATACTAACACTAATATCGTGCTTACTACCTATGGTACCTTGAGAACTCAGCTTAAGATCTTCAAGGAAATGGCCTTGCGTGTAGTGGTGATCGATGAGGCGCAGACTATTAAGAATTCAAAATCTCAGCTCTTTAAGGCCGTAAGAAGCCTGCAGTCTGATTCTATGATTGCAATGTCAGGAACTCCGGTTGAGAACCGCCTACTTGAGTACTGGTCAATTATGGACTTTGTAAATCCTGGCTTATTTGGCACGGTTTCTGACTTTAAGTCTGAATTTGCCGATCCTATCGAGCGCAATCGTGAGCAAGAGGCAGCCTCGCGTCTACGTCGTGTCACAGCTCCCTTTATTATGCGTCGCTTGAAGTCTGATAAGCGTGTGATTTCAGATCTGCCCGAGAAGATCACTCAGGATACCTATTGCACCTTAACTCCAGTACAGGTGGCGCTATATCAAAATCAACTTAATGAAAGCATGGCGCAGATGGCTTTGCTTAAGGGTAAGGGCTCACAATTCCAGCGTAGCGCCGTGATCCTCAATATGATTGAAAAGCTTAAGAAGATCTGTAACGCTCCTGAGCATTACAATCAGGAGGAGCCCCACAAGGGGCCTGAATATTCAGGCAAGGCTGAGACTATGTTCTCAATCTTAGAGGATTTGCGCAGTGCCCATCGTAAGGTATTGATCTTTACTCAATTTAAGGAAATGGGCGATGTTTTGCAGCATTGGATTGAGGATCGTATGGGCTTTAAGCCTAAATTTATTCATGGTGGAGTTAAAGCCTCTGAAAGAGCTGAGATCGTGGAGCAGTTCCAGACTAAACGCTCAGAGAAGGTTTTGATTTTAACTCTAAAAGCAGCAGGTACGGGCTTGAACCTTACTGAGGCTTCGGCTGTTATTCACTATGATCTGTGGTGGAATCCAGCAGTTGAGGCTCAGGCTACCGATCGTGCCTATCGTATTGGTCAAAAGCAAAATGTGCAGGTGTATAGATTAATTTGCGCCAATTCCTTTGAAGAGCGCATCAATCAGATGATTGAGTCCAAAAAGGAGCTTGCAGATATGACCGTAAACGTAGGCGAGAAGTGGATAGGTGAGATGTCTAACCGTCAGCTTGAGGAGATCTTTACTATTTCTGATAAGGATTCTTATGAGGATGATGAAGAGAGCGCTCCTAAAAAGACTAGACGTGCTAAAAAAAGCACCGCCTCAGCTTGAGAATAAAAACCTAGCTTAGCTATTTTAATCTTCAACTTCTATTTATTGGGGCAGAGCCTGCTTGAGCTCTGCCTCTTAGTGAATAAACATATAACATCATGCTTTCAAAGAAACTTTTAAATCATGCACCTGTATTTATAGCTATGGCAGCTGTCTTAATGCTTGCAGGCTGTGATGATAAGTCTCAAACCTATACTCCCATTAAGGCCTCAGGTAAAACCATGGGTACCTACTACATGGTACAAAGCTCATCCTATCAAGGTGGTGAGGCAAAGCTTCAGGCAGACTGCGAGGCGCAATATAAAAAGCTTGTAGATGTCATTTCAACCTTTGATAAAAATGCTGAGCTCTATAAGCTTGATGATTTTAAGACAAGCGATCCCATAGCGGTCTCTGATGAAATGGCCACTATTATCAAAGGCTGTCTTGAATATTCATCCCGCATTGATTTTGCTATGGATATTACCGTGGGGCCATTGGTCAATCTGTGGGGCTTTGGTAAGGATAAAAGGCTCAATCGAGAGCCTGATAGTGAGGCCATTGCCAAGGCTCAGGCTCTAGTAGGTCCTGATAAATTTAAGCTTTATGAAGAAAAGGGTAAAAGCTATGTACAAAAGCTATTGCCTGAGGTACGCATTGATCTGGCAACCGTAGGCGAGGGATTAGGTGCTGATGCGGTAGCAGCCATGCTTGATGCTAAGGGCGTTGAAAATTATTTATCCACAGTTGCCGGAGCCTCTCGCTCAAAGGGGCATAACCCTCAGGGTAAGCCTTGGCGTATTGGTATTGAGGATCCATCAACTCCTGATCACAAGCCCTTTGCTGCAGTATGTCCTTTGGGCATGGCCATGTCTACTGCAGGATCCTATAGAAATTTTTACAAAGATGCAGAGTCTGGCAAGATCTATTCTCATGCAATCGATCCTAAAACTGGGCGCCCGGTAGATCACAATACTATGTCTGTAACTGTTATAGCGGAGACTGCTTTTGAGACTGATGCCCTAGATACCGGCCTTTTGGTGATGGGAGCTGATAAGGCTCTAGAATGGGCTGAGACAAGCAATGCCGCTATTTATACCATTGAGCTTAAGGATGGTAAGCCCTTTGCGCGTTTTAGCTCTGCCTTTAAAAAATACCTTGATTGCAAGGAGCAATAAGTAAATGCATATTCATATTCTTGGAATTTGTGGCACCTTTATGGGGGGCATTGCTATGATCGCCCGTCAAGCAGGCTTTAAGGTAACAGGCGCTGATCAAAATGTTTATCCTCCCATGTCAACAGAGCTTGAGCAATCAGGCATTGAACTTCATCAAGGCTATGACGCACAGCAACTTGATATAAAGCCTGATCTTATCGTAGTTGGCAATGTGATGAAGCGTGGTATGCCGGTAATTGAGCGAATGCTTAATGAGCGTTGGCCCTATGTTTCAGGTCCGCAGTGGCTTGAGGAGCATTATCTGCTTAAAAAAAGGGTACTCGCGGTTGCTGGTACTCATGGTAAGACCTCTACCTCCTCAATGCTTGCGTGGATCCTCGAGAAAAATGGCTTAAACCCAGGCTTTTTAATCGGAGGCATTCCCTCAAATTTTGGAATTTCTGCCCGTAGCAGTGATTCGCCCTTTTTTGTAATTGAGGCTGATGAGTACGACTGTGCTTTCTTTGATAAGCGCTCAAAGTTTGTCCACTATCATCCAGAGGTCGCGATCCTAAATAACCTTGAATATGATCATGCCGATATCTTTGACAATGTCGCGGCCATTGAAAAGCAGTTTCATCATCTAGTGCGTACTATTCCAGAAAAAGGGCTAATAGTAGCGCCTAAAGATGATCCTAATATCAAGGATGCCTTAGCTATGGGATGCTGGACTGAGGTATGCTTCACCGCAAATGAGTCTAAGGCTAATGATGCTAGCTGGAGCTATAGCTTAATTAAGTCAGATGGCTCTGAGTTTAAGGTGTTAAGGGATGGAGATTGTGTAGCACAGGTTAAGTTTAACTGCACTGGTGAGTACAATGTACATAATGCCTTAAATGCTATAGTGGTTGCTGATTTTATAGGTATCGAGGTTGCAGATGCGGCCTCTGCCTTATCCTCCTTTGTTCTACCTAAGCGCCGCATGGAGCTTAGAGGAGAGGTAAATGGAGTAAGGGTATATGATGACTTTGCCCATCATCCTACCGCAGTTAAGCTTACCTTAGAGGGGCTACGTCAGCATCTTGGAGCAAAGGCCCGTATCATCGCGGTCTTTGAGCCTCGCTCTAATTCCATGAAGATGGGCGCTAATGCTCAGGATCTTAAAGGATCTTTCATTGCTGCCGATGAAACCTATATCTATGCTGCCCCTGAAATTAAGTGGGATGTAGATGCCTTAGCATCAGATCATATCCACGTGATCCATGATTTTGAGCAGCTACAAAATGAAATTGTGAATGCATCTGCAGAGGGAAGCGCTATTTTAGTCATGAGCAATGGCGCCTTTGGTGGTATTCATCAAAAGCTTTTAGATAAGCTTGCTTTGAGAAAATAAGGCAGAAAGCTAAGCGCTGTTGTCATTTCATGATATGGTAAAGGCGCTTAGATACATTTGAATGCTTTTGACAAGTAAGAGGCTGTAGCTAGGGAAAAATGGCTGATCTTAATATCTATAATCCAAGTTTTACTAGGGAAATGCCTGCAAGATATCGAGCTTGTCTCTTTGGGACCATGCCGATAAGCGATGCTAATGGCAATGCAGTATTTAATGCCTTGGTGCTCTCTCCTGGCCATGCTCCTGGGCAGGAAGATGTTGGTGCTGATCAGATGGAAGATCTCATGCAAAATCTTCTCGTGTCGGCAAATTTGGAGAAATTTAAGATCCCAGGCACTGAGCGTATTTTTTTACAAGCAGTTCCCACCGACGATTGGATTAAATATAAGGATCATATCCCGGAGCGCTATCTGATTATTCGCCTCCCTGATGCATATAAACCAAATCCTGCACAAGAGCGTGTCATGCAAGGTCTTAGACGTAATGGGGCGCAGTATGCCATATCACTTCATGATATGGGGGCGGTAATTGATAATGACGAGCTTTTAAAATGCATAGATTATGTACTTATTGATCTAGCCAAATATGATGAGCAGATGGCGCTTTTTAATGAGCTTAAGAAAAAGCAACCTGAGATTAAAAGCATTGGCGTTAAGGCTTTTGATCAGGATTTTACCTTGGATGAGGCAAAGCATTTTGATCTAGTTATGGGCTTGGTAAGTCAGGGGCTATATGATTATGCCGGTAAACGTCCCCTATGGCAGCATGAGCTTTTGCGCACCATAGCCGAGGAGTTTTCGGGGCTCTATGATGTAAAGCAGATCATAAGACTAAGTGCGCGCTATCCTGAAATGAGCTTTGCCGTAAAAGCACTGTTTGGCTCAAAAAGACTTTTAGCCTTGACTATAAAGCGTAATGGCACCTTTGCCCACTCCTCATCTATGCCCATGCGCTATTCAAAGACTGATCTTGTGAATATGCTGTGCGTAGCAACTCTATACGGTCTAAGCTGCGAAACCGAAAAAGCCGTGCGTAAGCAACAGGGGGATAATTCTCCCTATACTCCCAATTTTCTCTCCTCAACCATGGGGTATTTTAGAGATGCTCTAATTGGCGCGCGTGCCATCAGTCGCCTAGCCTCAGATATATGCGATGACTATGAGACTAATCATGCTTTTATTGTGGGACTGTTGCGCTTTTTACCTATTTTAATGAGAGATAGCAGGGAGCACTGTGATGATGAATTTATGCTGGCGGCAATTGGCGATTTCTATAAGGAAGCTGGTACCTTAGGCTTGGTGGTTAAGGGCTATAAGTGCATAACTATGCGTGATTATGCTGCGGTAGAGCAATTAGTCGCGCGCATTGGTATGGCTCTGCCGCGTGAGCGTTTTTTCTGTGATTACTATGAGGCCATGGTGTGGGCTGATACCGTGATGGGTATTTTGGCAGGCAGGATCAAGGACTAGATTTAGGATCTGATGCTAAAAGAGCGCAGATCCCAAATGATTAGATCTCCTCAGCGCACACAAGCTCGGTGCCACTAAAGATAACCGCGACTTTCTTAAGCTTGCTTAAGCCATTGAAGGTCGGGCTTTCACCATAGCGCTCAAGCTGAAGTTTGGCCTGATCCTTAAGCTTTGTTATCTTGCTAGCGGTGGTATCAGCTTTGTTTAGGTACTTAAATTCCAACAACCAACAAGGGCGGTCTGGGGAATTATTATCCTTTTCCTCGATAAAGAGATCGCTAATGCCCTTGCCTAGGGCCTCAAGCTCAGCTGTAGCGGTATATTTGGTTGTGGCTAAAAATGCCATTTGTACCGCCACCTGAATTACCTTTTCGTTGAAATTCTTCACCGAGGCAATGCCTGAGGTGTGGGATAGCTTATCGGCAACAAGTTTGAGTAGGGGCTTAATATCACCTAAGCTTAGCTCCTTAAAGCTCTTTACTAAGCTTGCGGTCATTTCAAAGCGCAGACCAAAATTTGGCTTTATGAGGTTGAAGTAGTAGGCAAAAAATTGTGCGCGCATGGCCTTATTAGGACAGCATAACTGCTCATCACTATCATGAGACCAGGTTAAATAGCCCATGTACATCAAAATTGATAGTAGCTCGTATCGGCCTAGCTCTTCAAGCTCGTTCATATTAAGCTGCGTAGGCTGGGCATCCATAAAGATGCTTTCGTTGTTGAGCACCGCCGTTACGATCTCGCTTATTTGCCTGCGATCCTCGGCAAGACTTAAGATGCCATCTATTTTGAAGATATCACTAGTCGCATTAGGATCAAAAAGCTGCCGTGGCTCCTTAGCAGTAGTTGCAAGATGCTTTAAGTAATATAAGCACATGGCAGGATTGTAGACGGTTATGGGGCTTTCATTGCTACAGCGATAGCCGTTGTAGATATCCTTCATGGTGGCAATGATTTCATCTATGCTCTTGTCTACCTTGCTTAAATCCACGGTTTTATAAATTAGCGCGCGGAGCTCATCTTCAGTAAAGCCAAACATGGCGGCGAAATTGGGATTGAAGGTAATGTTTTCGGCAATATTAAAGCCTGAGGTCATGGAGTCTAAGGAAATGGAGGTAACTCCGGTAATAAGGATATTGCTAAAGGTATTTTGGGTGCGCTCCTTCAATACGGCATAGAAATCCTTAAGAAAGCCCTCACTACTGGTGATATCCCTAAATACGTTCACGTTTTTTGATAAAAGGGCATTGGTAAATTGATCATACTCGTCAATAATGAGATATACCTTAAGTCCAGTAATAGGGTTAATGGCCTGACAAAAGGCGCTGATTAGCGATGCAGGAGAGTCATATGCATCTTTTAAAAGAGGCTTGGCAATTTTAGCAATATTTTCGTAATTGCTAAAAAACTCACTAATACCGCATTCGACCTTGGTAGTAAAGCTTGCAAGTAGCTTGTCAGGATCCTTATTAACTCCTGAAAAATCAAACTTTAAGATATAAAAACTTCCCTGAAGCAGCGTCTTATGCTCATGGATGTAGGTACCTTTAAAGAGCTCATCAAAGCTATCCTTATAATTTATGTCGTAGTAGCAGCGAAGAGTGTTTAAAAATAAGGTTTTGCCAAAGCGACGCGGACGTATGATGAGGGGATATTTAGTTCTTTGCTCCTCAAGCAGTGCAATAAACTGAGTCTTATCCACATAGGCACACTTGTCTTTGACAATTTGCGTATATGTAGGCTCGCCTACGGGAATTTTTTGAAGTTGCATATGGCTAGTGCTCAGTAACTTGTACTCAGAAATAGAATTGCTTTTTTAGAGAAGTTCGATGCAGGCTAACTTTATATCAAGCCCAAGCTAATTTTAGCGTATGTTTGTGGGAATTAATTATTGCAAGCTAACAAAAAGGGACGCGTAAGCGTCCCTCTTGATCCAGCCTTGTCTTTTTACAAAGCGCTCTGGAACATAGCAGAGATGGATTCTTCGTTGTTGATGCGACGAATGGCCTCAGCTAGCATGGAGGAGAGTGTTAACTGACGGAAGTTTGGTAAGGCAGTAAAACGCTCAGTAGGAGGAATGGAATCAGATACTACTAAGGTATCAATGCTGGATTTTGAGACATTCTCATAGGCAGCACCTGAAAGCACGGGGTGAGTTACATAAGCATAGACATGCTTAGCTCCGCGCTCCTTAAGAGCGGCTGCGGCTTTGCAGAGAGTACCTGCGGTATCAGCAATATCGTCAACGATGATGCAGTCTCTATCCTTAACCTCACCGATGAGATTCATAACCTCAGAGACATTAGGACGAGGACGACGCTTGTCGATAATAGCGATATCAGCATTATTTAAGAGTTTGGCGATAGCACGGGTACGTACCACACCACCCATATCAGGGGATACTACGCAAGGATTAGTGAGACCTAATGAGAGCATATCATCAACGAAGATCTGCGAGGAGAAGCAGTTATCAACAGGGACATCAAAGAAGCCTTGGATCTGCTCTGCGTGGAGATCAACGGTTAATACTCTATCGACACCAACTGAGGAGAGGAAGTCGGCCACAACCTTAGCGGTGATAGGTACACGAGCAGAGCGTAGACGTCTGTCCTGACGTGCATAACCAAAGTAAGGGATCACGGCGGTAATACGACCTGCGGAGGCACGGCGCATAGCATCGATCATCACGATGAGCTCCATGAGATTGTCATTAGTAGGAGCGCAGGTTGATTGAATGATGAAGATATCATCGCCACGGACATTCTCATTAATTTGAACGTGAATTTCGCCGTCGCTGAAGGTATCAACAGTGGCGTCACCTAATTTGGTATAGAGG
>CAVHVI010000017.1:0-6707 GCA_963639245.1 Bacteroidaceae bacterium | reverse complement strand
GTATAGAGGCGATCAGCAATTTTTTTGGCGAGATCGGGAACGCTGTTACCAGCAAAGAGCTTCATGTCAGCCATGATATTTCATCCTGTGATAAAGGTGTGAAAAAGAAGATGCGCGTATTTTACCCTATTATGAGGAAATGGCTTAAATTTTCCCCAAAAATGCCTAGCTAAAGATAAGCGTGCACTATTTGCAACAAGGAAAAGCCCCTTGAAAGAGGCTTGTTTTTAGGCAATTAGGCTTTTAAAAGCGCCTCTTTTATATAATTATTAGCACAAGACTTGGCCTTAAATATTGGCAAATTAGGGAATTTCTTACTAAAGTCAGCAAGAGCTTCATTGCATGATTTTTCATCAGCAAAGGATACAAAGCAGGAGGATCCTGAGCCTGACATGCGTGCATTACCATACTTTTCAAGCTGCTCTAAAAGCTTTTCAACCTGTGGGTATTGCTTGATGACTACCGGAGTAAAGCAATTATCAAAGGGCGTATTTAAAAGCTCCTCAAGGGATCTTTGAGGACTATCTCTTTTTAAAAGCGGGGATGAAAACAGCTCTTTAGTTGGAACCTTGCAATTAGGATTAACTACCAGATAATAACGCTCAGGCCAAGGCACAACAGTTAGCAATTCTCCAATTCCCTCGCCAAAGGTAGTAACTCCCTTAATAAAAAGCGGGACATCCGCACCTAAAGTCGCTCCAAGCTTAATTAAGGTCTCATCATCAAGCTTTAATCCCCAAAAATGAGATAGCACCTGTAATACTGTGGCAGCGTTAGCAGAGCCTCCGCCTAAGCCCCCTCCTTGAGGAAGAATTTTATCAATAGAGATTAAGCATCCCTTTTTGACCGCATAGCGTTCCTGCAAAAGCATGGCCGCTTTATAAATTAGGTTTTGCTCCTTAGGAAAATCAAAAGCAGTTTTGAGATCAACTATGCCATCATCGGTGATGTCAAAGCTCATAGGATCGCCATGATTTAACACCACAAACAGCGTTTGCAAATTGTGGTAGCCATCATTACGCTTGCCGGTGATGTATAAAAATTCATTGATCTTACATGGGGATATACAAGAAAAGCTTTTGATGATAGCCATAGGTACTCTTAACTATATTGACTGCTTAGGTGAGAAGGAGGCGATCGTCGCCTTAACACGATAATCACCATAGCGGATATTGATATTCTGGGGCACTTTAAGACCGCTATTTTCCACAATACCGTCGTAGCTTATGTCAAAGCCATCCCAATTGGAACTTATGATCCTGCCCTCCTCATTATATTGGCGCTTACCATCGGCAATTCCTAGCAATATGGCTTTGAGCTTATCAGTTGGGATCTTAAGACCAAAAGCCTGCTCAAACATGGCAGCTGCATAATCGTCCTTAAAGGTCTTTTCTCCTATAGTTAGGGATAAGGTATTGTCAGTTACCGTGGCTACTGCAAGAGAGGAGCCAATAATAGGAGCTCTGATAGTGAATACAAAGCCACCTGAGATCCCCTCAAGCTCATAGTTTGAGCTCACGCGATTATCTGGGGCAATGATCCCAAGGCGCCCATCTACCTTATAAAAGGTTAGCGCTTGTAGCCTTTGGTAATTGTTCTCCCAAGTTGTAAAGGGGCCTTGGGATAAAGCATTGTCATTAGCACAGCCTGAGAGATATAGTGCAGCTGCGCTTACTACAGCCAAGCTTAGCTTTTTTAGAGAAAGCTTAATCATTTGATAAGCTTGCCTCCTTAATAATAGAGTAGATACGAATTAGCTCTTGATGAGTTTCAAAGCCTCTAAGATCAAGATCGGTACCACGTAGCTCATAAAAGCGCTGAGAGCCATCTAGATGAGCACGTACTGCGCAGTAGGTTTCAATGCCATAGAGATCTGACAAGCTGTTTTCATAATCCTCAAGCTTTAAATTGCCCATGGTTGTGCACTCTAAGGCCTTTTCAAGGCAGCGATAGAAGCGCAATCTGTCTAATGAGAAATCGTCGTGACAGTATGATAGAGTCCAGTGACACCAATTTAAGGCATCATCATATAGGCCACCTGCAAGAGAGAGTAAGCATTTGAGCTCGCCAAAGCGTAAGGTGGACCAAGCACTATCTTTTTGCGGCAAAATTCCTAGCATCTGACATACGGGCGCCTCATCCTCACAGCCTGATTCATCAAGCTCGTGATAGTAGCTTTGATAGGTTTCTCTATCCTCGTTGGAATCTGGAAGCGCGAGTAGTGCCTGTTGGAAATCGATAGCGGCATTGGTGTTGTTATAGACTAGATCATCTAGCGGATAAACCTCACTCATACCAGGAACGATGATGCGGTAGGCTGGAACTCCTAGTTCTTTATAGGCGCGCAGGTAGATGTCATAGCCAAGTTTGGCGATGATATAGCGCATGGCCTTATATTGATCGTGAGTAGAGCCTCTAAAATCCCAAGCAGTAAAGCTAAAATCAGGAGTCTTTTTAAACATCTGCATAGGGAGTAATCCGGTAGAGTCTACAAAGTGTGAGACTAAATTTACTGGATCAGCGGTGGCTTCCAAATCAAATATCGGCGCCTCAAAATTGTCTAAATCGCTAAAGCTTCGTCCCTGTAAGAGCTCTGTTAGAGTTCTATCAAGGGCTACCTCAAAAATAGGGTGGGCGCCAAAGGATGCACAGCAGGTGCCGTTAGATTGATTATAGAGCACCACACACACCACGGGGAAACGGCCTCCTAAGGATGCGTCATAGGCTCTAGCTAAGAAGCCATGTCCTTGTAGCTCCTGTAGTGTTTGCTCAGATTTTGGGTAATTGGCGATGATCTCTTGTGGGATCTCAGGTAAGGATAGTCCCTTTTTAATGATTTCCTTTTTTACATGGCGCTCGAGGATCTCAGATAAGCCCTGTACTAAGGCCTCGTAATCGGTATTACCTGCACTCATGCCGTTTGAGGCATAGAGATTATTTAAAAGGTTAATGGGAAAGTAGACAACCTCTCCGTTGCGGGCATTGGTAAAGGGAATTGAGCATACGCCACGAGCATAGGAGGATGCTTGGACATCAACTAGATCCTCAAGACTAAGATTTAGATCCTTAGTATAGAAGCGACGTAAGGATTCGTTAAGAATTTCTGCAGGAAGGTCTTGTTGTTCATCCTCATTATCGCTATGGGGTGGTAATGCGGTCCAACGCTCATCTTTATAATGAACAAAGGTATCTTGGGCATTAGCCTGTCCTAAGTAATAATCTGAAAATGAGGTGTGAGTCGCTAATCTTTCATAGAGCTCGCCATAGGCAGAGGCAAGCGCGGCAAGCTTTGATGAGCCCTTGCCGTTTGAGTAAATCACTGGGCAAGATGGGAATTCTAGGTGTACTGAGAATACATTTGGCAGCGGGTTTAGCCATCCAGTTTCAGAGACCTCTAAATTGAGCTTCCTAAAACCTTCGCGAAAGCGTTCGATGGATGTTTCAAGGGGAGCGTCTTTGCCGACTATATTGGTCATAATGCTGCCTTTTGTAGGTAAAATTGCGTGGTAATTTACGCAATACAAATTTGATGATATTGTTTGATTTATAGATTATACCGCACGCAGGCACATGATTAAGGCTTTAAAGCATGGATGGATCGCAACAGGATGCAAGGGAAGATATAAAATTAGTTATAGATGGTGATCATGTTGCAGATAATAAGGTAGAAGGGGACGAGCAGAAGAGTTTAGATACTGAGCAGGGAGTAGTGCTTGGAATTAGGCAAAGTTCCTGCTTTGATAGGCTACCTGAGGATATTAAAAGACGTCGTGAGGAATTTTTGCGTGAGCAAGAGGCAAATTTAAAGCAAGGGGAAGGTAGTGATGATCCTGTAGCGGAGGAACAGGTTACTGCGCGTTTTGCCTCAAGACTGGAGAGGGTAAAGCAAATGACTAAAACAAATTCTAAAAAGAAATTTTCTAAGCAGAATTTTCAAGCAATTCTAGTTTGTATAGTCCTTTTTGTGGCTTACGTTGGCTATAACGAAATTTTTAAACCAGATGAGACGACCTTGTCGCTTGAGGAATTACAAGCACGTCTGCCTATGCCTATCGATAATACGACAGCCCTAGTCAAGGCTTACGAACAAGATTCTGGGATCTATATTGAATTTAAAAAGAAGGCCTCTGAATATGAGGGCTTGTCAGATGCTGATGCTAAGGCCCGTAAGGACGTATTTTTAAGTCGTGCACATAGTCTGTGCAGGAACGAATTATTTAACAAGTACGTAAGATCTGGCAAAGCGCTTCATGTATCATTAAACGCAGATGATGGGCGAGCAGTGCAAACAATCACTGTTGACCAATGCCCAAGCGATGAGAACGCAAGGTGATCCGCCTAAGTTTTTACGCTCATAACGAGGCTCTGCGGTAGCAGAGCATTTTTCATTTCCCAAACATCGATTGTCAATCGAGGATAATAATGCAGAAATTAGGTTTGGTCGGTTGGCGCGGCATGGTCGGCTCCGTTTTAATGGATCGCATGCGTGCAGAGAATGACTTCGCTTTAGTAGATCCCGTATTCTTTACCACCTCTCAGAAGGGCTTGAAGGCTCCTGAGGTTGCAGGTAAGGATACTGGCGTATTGCAGGATGCATATGATCTTGAAGCCTTAAAGGCCATGGATATCATCATCTCCACACAAGGCGGCGACTATACCACTAAGATCTACAAGGAATTACGCAACACTGGTTGGAATGGCTATTGGATTGATGCAGCTTCCACCTTGCGTATGGAGGATGATACTAAGATCATTCTAGATCCTGTGAACCATGACGTTTTGGATCGTGCCTTAAATGATGGTATTAAATCCTATATTGGTGGTAATTGCACCGTATCCTTATTGTTAATTGCCTTAGCAGGCCTTATTAAGACTAATAATGTTGAGTGGATCTCCACTCAGACCTATCAGGCAGCATCTGGTGCTGGCGCTAAGAATATGCGTGAGCTTTTGTGCCAGATGGGCGCTCTTTATAATGAAGTATCATCAGAGCTTGCTGATCCTGCATCTTCTGTGCTTGATATTGAGCGTAAGGTTCGTGCCAAGATGAATGCTGCTGATTTCCCTACCGAGAACTTCACTGCTGCTTTGGCAGGATCCGTACTTCCTTGGATTGATAAGGAGCTACCTAACGGTCAGTCCCGCGAGGAGTGGAAGTCTCAGGCAGAGGCTAACAAGATCCTAGGTTATGAGCCTGGTACCTTACCTATCGATGGAAACTGTGTTCGTATTTCCTCACTTCGTTGCCACTCTCAGGCTGTAACCATTAAGCTTAAGCAAAATATGTCAATTGAAGCTATTGAGGATGCTATCAAGAGTGATAATTCTTGGGTACGCGTGATCCCTAATCACAAGGAAGTAACCCTTAAGGAATTGACTCCAGCTGTAGTTTCTGGCTCTTTGAATGTTCCTGTAGGCCGTATTCGTAAGATGAATATGGGTGAGGATTTCGTATCCTGCTTCACCGTAGGCGATCAGCTACTCTGGGGTGCTGCTGAGCCTTTGCGTTGCATGCTACGCCAGATCGTAGGCTAATTTAGAAAACAGTCTAAAATCTATTTACATAAATCCCTGTTTGGGTTATTCTCAGACAGGGATTTTTCTGCATCACGTCTTCCTTTCTATCCTTTTACTAACTCTTTGTTTGCGAGGCTTTTTTTATGTTCTACAGCAATTTAAATGATATAGAAAAGGTTATTGCAATGAAGGAAGGGGGGAATGTTGAATTCAAGCTTTCCACAGGTCAGTTAGACAGAGGTATGGAAACGCTTTGTGCCTTTTTAAATGGAAGCGGTGGCACTTTACTTTTTGGTGTGAGTGATGACGGTAAGCTGATCGGTCAGGAAATTAGCGATCAGACAAAGCGTAATCTTGCTGATGGACTTATGCGTTTTGAACCAACCCCTAAAGTTGATATTCAGTACTTTGATTTGCCTGGAACTGACAAAAAGGTCATTTCAATTTATGCTGAACCAGCTTTCGCATTAAGACCTTTTACCTACCGAGGCCGAGCCTATAGTCGTATTCAAAGTGTTACCACCACAATGTCACAGGCTACATATGCGGGATTGCTGTTAGTAAGAGAGGGATATAAATATCCGTGGGAATCATTCGCATACCCTAATGCAACTCTTGATGATATAGATGATAAAGAGGTTATCAATACCGTAAAAGCAGGTATTGATTGTGGGCGTTTGCCTGAAGGAACTGGATTTGATGTTCCGTCTTGTCTTGAAAAGTTTGGGCTGCTAAACAATGGCGTATTAAATAATGCCGCCATGGTTTTGTTTGCCAATCGTGAGATCCCTACCTTTACCCAATGCATGGTTAGAATGGCTCGTTTTATGGGCACAAACAAAATGGTGTTTCTGGACAATCATGTTGCCATGGGAAATCTATTTCGTTTGATGGATGCTGCCATGGATTTTGTCTTTAAGCATCTTTGTCTATCGGGATGGAATACAAATCATTCTTTGGAGAGAGAAGAGCATTTAACTGTTCCTTATAAAGCGGTCAGGGAAGGTTTGTTGAATGCTTTCTGTCATCGAAGCTATCGCTCTCCAGGTGGAGCTGTTTCATTAGCCATTTATGATGATCGTTTGGAAATCGAAAATCCAGCAGAGTTACCTCCGGATTTTAATATTGAGGTCCTGAAGAGGGAACATCAATCGCATCCTCATAATAATTTGATCGCTAATGTTTTATAT
>CAVHVI010000016.1:2965-22086 GCA_963639245.1 Bacteroidaceae bacterium | reverse complement strand
TTTGTAATAACTGTTACGCATAACTTTTTTTTCGTTATAATTCAAACTTCTTCTTTGGACGCAAACGATTTAAAAATTGCGATACATGCCACAGATCTGGAAATTTGAATTTATATAATTCCTTACATGGTAGGTCCGCAAGCTTATTGTTTCGGACGTCCAAAAAAGAAGATTGCTCGTCAATCTGATAAACGCCCGAAATTGGATATGAGCTGTTCTCCATCCATGACAGGACAATAGAAATAAACTAAAAGGACAAAATAAATCATGCGTATCAACAAACTGCTCGGTGTTGCTGCTGCTTTGGCTGCCGTTGTTGCTCTTTCTGCTTCTGCTGAGGCTAAGACCACCGTTCGTATTTCCCACACTCAGGTTGAGACTCACCCTGATCACATCGGCTTTGTTGCTTTGAAGGACTATGTTAATAGCAAGCTTGGCGACAAGTATGACATCCAGATCTTCCCTAACGGCACCTTAGGCGCTAACGAGAAGGTTCTTGAGCTCATTAAGCAGGGCGTTGTACAGTTCTTGTCAGTTTCTACTGCTAACATTGAATCTTTCGATAAAGCTTACGGCGTATTCTCCGTACCTTTCCTCTTCACCTCTGAGAAGGCTTTCGAGGGCTTCATTTCTACCCCTGAGTTCTTCGCTGAGATCAACAAGAATGCTGCTAAGGACGGCTTCCGTTCTTTAGGTGCTTTCACTGCTGGTACCCGTAACTTCTACTCCAAGACCCCTATCAAGACTGTTGATGACTTACAGGGCAAGAAGTTCCGCGTTCAGGCTGGTCCTACCAACGTTGCTATGATGAACGCCTTCGGTGCTGCTGCAACTCCTATGTCATTTGGTGAAGTTTACTCTGCATTACAGCAGGGCGTTATCGATGGCGCTGAGAACAACGAGTTAGCACTTACCGATCAGAAGCACGGCGAAGTTTGCAAATACTTCTCCTATGATGGTCACCAGATGTGCCCTGACATGATCGTTGCCTCTGAGAAGTTCTTAAAGGGCCTCCCTGAGGAAGATCGTAAGGTATTCGAGGAAGCAGCTCAGGAAGCTCAGAAGGCTGAGTTTGCCGCATGGCACAAGTCAATTGATGACGCTAAAGAGAAGGCTAAGGCTATGGGCGTTGAGTTCATCGACGTTGACGCAGGCCAGTTCCGTGAGAAGGTTCTCCCTCTCCACGAGCAGTTAAAGAAGGAAAATCCTGCTATCGTTCCTCTCTATGATGCAGCTTCCGCATATGATGCAGCTCACAAGTAATTAAAAATATCATCTGATTTTTATTAACTTGCTAAGCATAATATAATTTACACTGTCCCCGTGCGGATCTTCCACTCGGGGATTTTAGTAAAAACGTCTTGTAATTATTAATTCAAACGGAGCATTTCCAATGCAAGCTTTAAGGAAATTAATGGACAAGATCGTGATGTTTATCTGCGTAGTGCTTTTCGTTGAGATGACTATCGTAGGTACCTATCAGGTCGTTGTCAGATATTTCTTCAACTCACCTAGTACCGTCTCTGAGGAGATCGTAACCTACAGCTTTACTTGGCTTTCAATTTTAGCTGCAGCTTATGTTTTCGGTAAACGTGAACACTTGGCTATGTCCTTCTTAACTAGCCGTTTCCGTGGTGCCCCTAGAGTCTACCTTGATATCTTTGCAGAGATCTTGGTAGTTATCACCGCAGTGTTCCTACTCATCTACGGTGGCTATGTGATGACCATTGAAAACGCAGATCAGTTAACCAGCGCTCTTACTATATCTGTTGGCGCCATGTACGCTGTACTGCCTATTTCCGGTGTCATCATCACCGTCTATGGCATCATGAATTTAATCGATCTTGTCAAAAAGCTTGGCTCTCCTGACTTAGCTGAATATGGCAAGCCTGTTGAAGACTAATCAGGAGTTTATCGAAAATGACCGCAACTGTTGCTTTAATTCTTGCAGTAGCCATGATTGTAATGCTCGTTTTGGGCGTTCCTATTGCTATTGCCATTGCAATTTCCTCAGTACTCGCAGGTGGCTATGCCCTTGACTTTGACATGATGCTAACCACTGGTGCTCAGCGTACCTTCACTGGTGTTTCTGTCTTCACCTTAATTGCAATTCCTTTCTTTATTCTTGCAGGTAACATCATGAATCAAGGCGGTTTGGCCTTGAGACTTATGAACCTAGCACGTGTCTGTGTAGGTAAGCTCCCAGGCTCCTATGCTCACACCAACACCTTAGCTAACATGATGTTCGGTGCAATCTCAGGCTCTGGTGTAGCAGCTGCCTCTGCAATGGGTACTATTATTGGACCTATCGCAGTTAAGGATGGCTATAGCAAGGACTTCATGGCTACCATCAACATCGTCTCTGCACCTACTGGTCTTTTGATCCCACCTTCAAACGTGCTTATTACCTACGCATTGGTTTCAGGTGGTACCTCTGTTGCAGCTTTGTTCCTAGGTGGTTATATTCCTGGCATCCTCTGGGGTATTGCTTGCATGATGATGGCAACCTTCATTGCTGTCAAAAATGGTTTTAAGGGTGACACTCAGGTTGTTACCTTTGGCCTATTCATGTCCACTCTTTGGAAAGCATTACCTGCTCTTGCTTTGATTGTGATCGTGATCGGCGGTATCATCATCGGTGCATTCACCGCAACTGAAGGCGCTGTAGTGGCTGTGGTATATTCAATTGTACTTTCTGCCTTCTATCGCACCATCTCCCTTAAGAGCTTGCTTAACACCTATGCATCCTCTGCAGCCATGACCGGTATCATCATCTTCTTGATCGGTGTATCCTCCATCATGTCCTGGATCATTTCCTTCGTACAGATCCCTGATGCTGTACGTGATTTGCTCTACGGCATCTCCGATTCTAAGATTGTGATTTTGCTCATCATCAACGTGTTCTTACTCTTCATCGGTACCTTCATGGATACTACTCCTGCAGTGTTGATCTTCACCCCGATCTTCCTGCCTATTGCAGTATCCTGCGGTCTATCCCCTGTTGAGTTCGGTATTATCATTACCTACAACCTCTGCATCGGCCTCATCACTCCTCCTGTAGGCAACATCTTGTTCGTAGGTGTGAAGGTTGGTAAGACCACCATTGAGCGTGTCTTGAAGAACATTCTGCCTTACTATGCAGTTATCTTCATCGTCTTGATGGCAATTACCTACTTGCCGTTCTTGAACTCTTGGCTCCCCGAGATCTGCGGTTACGATGGATCCATGGGCGCAACAGCCAAGTCCATGCTCGGCTACTAATATAAAAAAATTGCAGCCTGCCTCGTGCAGGCTGTATTATTTCAACTAACGTTAAGAACCTAAAAAGGACAAAACATCATGAAGAAATTTATGGATAAGGATTTCCTCTTGGAGACCCCTACTGCTGTTGAGCTTTTCCACGAGCACGCAGCTAAGATGCCTATCATCGATTATCACTGCCACATCAATCCCCAACAGATCGCTGAGAACTACAAGTTCCGCAACATCACTGATGCATGGCTTTCAGGCGATCACTACAAGTGGCGCATGATCCGCTCCAATGGTGTTCCTGAGGACATGATCACTGGTGATAAGAGCAGCGATTATGAGAAGTTCCAGATGTTTGCCAAGTCCTTACCTCGTGCAATTGGTAACCCTCTTTATCACTGGACTCACTTAGAGCTTCAGCGTTATTTCGGTATCACCAAGACCTTGAATGAAGATACCTGCAAGGAAATTTGGGATGAGTGCAACGAGAAGCTTGCATCTTCTGATATGACCGTTCAGGGCATCATCAAGCAGTCTAATGTTAAGTGCATCTGCACCACCGATGATCCTGCTGACTCTCTTGAGTGGCACCAAAAGCTTGCCGCCGATAAAAACGCTCCTTGCAAGGTTCTTCCTGCATGGCGTCCTGATAAGGCTATGAAGGTTGAAAAGCCTGGCTTTGGTGAGTATGTTCAGAAGGTTGCTGAGCTTACTGGCATGAAGATCACCTGCTGCAAGGACTTCTTTGCTGCTATCGACGAGCGTATGAAGTTCTTCAACGATATGGGCTGCCGCGCAGCTGATCACGGTATTGATTATGCTTACTGCACCAAGTGCACTGAGGCTGAGCTTGAGGCTATCTTCCAGAAGGGCCTTAAGGGTGAGGCTATCAATGCAGCTGAAGTTGAAGCTTACAAGACCATGATCCTCCTCCACTTAGCTAAGGGCTATGCTAAGTATGGTTGGGTAATGCAGATGCACTTTGGTGCTGTCCGCGATCCTAATACTCCTATGTTCAAGCGCTTAGGTGCTGACACCGGCTTTGACACCATGGGCGATAGAATTTGTGCTGAGGGCATGGATTCCTTCATGAATGAGCTCAATGCTCAGGGCTCCTTACCTAAGATGATTTGGTACTCCTTAAATCCTGCTGACGATCCTGTCATTGGCACTGCTATCGGCGCCTTCCAGGGTCCTGAGGCTCAGGGTAAGATCCAGCAGGGCTCTGCATGGTGGTTTAACGATCACTACACTGGCATGGTAAACCAGATGACCTCCTTGGCATCCTTGTCAGTATTGGGCAACTTCTTAGGTATGTTGACCGACTCCCGCTCCTTCCTCTCCTACACCCGTCACGAGTACTTCAGACGTATTCTCTGCAACCTCATCGGTGGCTGGGTTGAGAAGGGCATGTACCCTGATGATATGAAGTTCTTAGGCCAGATGGTTGAGGATATCTCCTTCAACAACACCAATAAGTACTTTGGCTTCAATGTCTAATAGCTAAATTTAGTTAAAACGCCGCAACTGCGGCGTTTTTTTTCACTCTAAATTCTTTGTGAGCAATTGCAGGATCCTGCACTTAAGGCCACGTACTCTAATAGTGCGTTATTAATCTTGCCATCACTGCACCTTATCCAAATTTTCTAATCTCAAGAAAATAGAAAGCGCCTCCTAAAAATAGCAAAGAGCCTTCAATAAGTTCACCTTACTGCATAATCTCAAGGATCTAATATGGCATCTTGGAGTATAGGATCGTGCCCACACTCAATAGCTGTAAAAATCAGGAGTACGGCGGCGTGAGATCATTGTATGATCTTTTTGGATCAGCATATGAATTGATAAGCTCTGTGCATTAGCCAAGAGATCGCCGTATTAAAATGTGGAATTAGTGTATGGTTTGAGTAGACCTCTGTACGAAAATATGAGATTTTAATAAGAGCTCTAAGACACTATGCATGCTAGCGCATGAAAATGCTAGGCAAAATAAGAGCGCAAATCTTAAAAGACCGCGCCCTTTTTATCTAAGGCCTATTACTTAGAGGCCTTAAGCGTTCTATAGATAAATACCGCAATAATTGCCACAAAGGCAATGATGCCCAATACATTAGCAATAGGAGCAAAATCAGCACCTACCAAGGCAAAAGGATCGGCACTGCCACCAGTTGAGACGGTGATCACCACCACTAAGGCAATCAAAACACCAATAATGGACTCGCCTACGATCATACCTGATGCAAAGAGCACGCTGGAGTGATCAGCCTTAGCATAATGTTCCTTACCTGCATGGCCTTTCATATAACGGCTAACAAGGTAATAGAGCACTGCACCAATGAATATGGTGATCACCAAGCTTTGAGGCAAGTAGATACCAAAACCTACTGCCAAAGGGGGTAAAGTTAAGCTAGGCTTTGTCTTTTTAAGAATTATATTTAGGATAATTACCGCTACACCTATCCCTACACCTAACAAGATAAGATCCCATCTTAGGCTTGATTGGAAAATACCCTGAGTAATAGTAGACATCAAGGTAGCCTGAGGTGCGGATAATACAGCGGCAGGATCCATATCAGGACGAGGCATAGCACCGGTAAAGCCATAAGCTTCATAGAGAAGATTTAAAACCGGAGCCATGGCAAATGCGCCAGTTACACAGCCAATAAGCAAGGCTAGCTGCTGTCTCCATGGAGTTGCACCAATGAGGTAGCCAGTTTTCAAATCCTGCATATTGTCATTTGAAATGCAGGCAATAGCCGTGATCACCGAGGTGATGAAGATGGCATAGGCAGTTGCAAACTGAGTACCATTGGGGATCTCAAATACATCAAAAAGCTCAGATAATCCAAGTACCGTTAATGCAGAAATTATCACGCCCAAAATGGTAATACCAGAAATTGGACTTGTAGATGATCCCAAAAGGCCTGCCATATAACCACAGGCTGAGGCAACCCAAAAGCCAATTACTACTGCAACCACTAAACCAACAAATACAAAGATAAAGCTTGTAGTAGCATCAAGTCCTGAAGAGCTTACAAAATTGTAGAAGACAAAAAATAGACCAATCACCGAGAGTAGCAGTACCGACATAAAGGCCTTAGGGGATAAATCTATATCGGTATGATGTAGCGTTTTGTCTTGTGCAGTTTTGTTTTTCTTGCTAACAGCGATAGTCTCAAGCATGCCACGGACTACAGGCTTTGCTAGGCATATTAAGGTCCAAATAGCAGCAATACCAATCAAACCTACACCAATAAGACGCACATTTTGTACCCAAATAGTAGACGCAAAGTCACCTGCGGACATGCCCTCAGGAATGGCATCAGCAATTGATGAGAAGTAAGGTACGAAAATTCCCCAGGATAAAAACATACCTACTATCATGGCAATGCCTGAGGCAATACCAATCAACCATCCTGCCGCAATTAGCGCAGTTGAAAAAGAAAGCGAAAGGCTTGAAACAGCGTTAGCTCCCAAGGCTAAAGAGGTACTTATACCTGAGCTAAAGATATGGAAACCACCTGAGCACAGAGAGAAAATACCAGAAAAACCACAGCCTATAATAATTTCCTTAAGACCGTTATTTTTCTTAGTACTCTTATCATCATTTTCATCAACAGAGCCTGCGCGCAGGATCTCAGCGGCAGCTCGCCCCTCAGGGTAAGGCAAGTCTGAGGTCACCACCATGGCCCTGCGCAAGGGGATGGTAAACAAAACACCTAAGAATCCGCCCAAGGCGCACAAGGTAAAGGTTACTGCCATAGGGAAATTCTGCCAGTAACCAAGCATTACTAAGCTTGGGAGAATAAAGATGATGGTTGATAAAGTACCTGCAGCAGAAGCTTGGGTCTGTACCATGTTATTCTCAAGAATATTTGAATGAGAGAACATGCGTAACAGCGCCATTGAAATCACGGCTGCCGGAATTGATGAACTGAAGGTAATACCAACCTTCAAACCAAGGTATACATTTGATGCGGTGAACACCACAGTGATCAATGCACCAAGGATCACTCCACGCAGAGTCATCTCATGCAAATGGCTGTCCTGAATAATAGTTTTCATGGAAGATGCTCCAAATTTTTCAAAATCTGCCGATTATATCAGCTAGCATAAGGCTTTATCAATTAATCAAAAATCAAGTATTTGCTTAAAGTTAGCCTAAGCTAAGCTGTTATTTAACAAAGATCTTGGGGTAAAATTTAGCCACGTTTATCACAATTTTCTTGAGGAAAAAATATGCTCAGAAGAGGCTTTTTCTATCTTTTGACTATGCTTGGGGTGATCTTCCTAATCGGCGTCATCACCAACATCATTTGCTACCTCTTTGGGATCTATATCCCCGAGCAAGGCATGGCATCAATTCTTATCATGTCTGCAGTAATGGGCTTTGCAGGCTCCATCATCTCTCTTTTCCTATCCAAAACCATGGTAAAGAAATCAATGAGAGTGCAGGTTATCGATACTCCACGTAACGAGGATGAGCGCTGGTTACTACAAACCGTGGCCTATCTTGCCAAGATGAAGGGCGTAAACATGCCTGAGGTTGGTATATATCCAGCAGATGAGATGAATGCCTTTGCCACCGGCTGGAATAAGGATGCAGCCTTAGTTGCAGTAAGCCGTGGTATTTTAAATCAGATGAGCAGAGACGAGCTTGCCGCAGTATTAGGTCATGAGATGAGCCATGTACGCAATGGCGATATGGTAACCATGGCCCTTATGCAGGGTGTAGTCAATACCTTTGTCTATGCCCTATCTTATATTATTGCCTCCTTGGCATCTGGCGCACTAAACCGCGATCGCGAGGATGATAACCGCGGTGGCAATATGATGATGTTCTATATGATACATAGTGTGTTGCAAATGCTCTTTGGCTTCCTTGGAACTTTAGCTGTGCTTTGGTTCTCACGTCACCGTGAATATGCCGCCGATGCAGGATCTGCCGAGGTTTTAGGTAAGGATAAAATGATCAAAGCTCTTATGGCACTTGATAGACAACATTATTCAAAGAAGAGTGCCACCATGCAGGCCCTTTGCATTGCCGCAGGTAGTGAGCCCTCAGAGCTTATGATGTCCCACCCTACTATTGCTAATAGAATAGCAGCTTTGCAAAAGCTACCAAATTAAGGATCTCAAAGTGAAAAAGGAAGGAATATTAAGAGGCATAGCGATCGTGGTGCTTATTATGATCGTGCTCTCACTTGCATTTACCGCGGTGACACTTTTGCTTTAAAGCTTCATAACAAGCCATGCTTAAGATCTTGTCCTATGCAAGATCTGCGAAAGCCCTTATCATCAACGATAGGGCTTTTTCTTTTCATCATGTCTTGCTAGCTAGGATCACGCGGTTACGTCCTAAGCGCTTAGCCTCATATAGGGCCACGTCAGCTTGAGAGATCAAGGCAGGAATTGATGATGCGGCCTCAGATCCTGCAACTACCGAGCAACCAATTGAGATGGTAAGCAATCCGGTATCGTTGACTCTGTTTGGAACATGCAAGGCGCGTACACGTTCAAGTAAACGCTCAGCAATAGGCTTGCGCATACGCGATTCAATATCCTGCACAATGATCACAAACTCCTCACCACCAAAGCGGAAGACGCGATCGTTGCTCTTTTCTGAAAGAGAATTCATCAAGGTGGCAGCGATGAGCTTCAAAATATAATCACCATATTGATGACCACGCTCATCATTGAAGCTCTTGAAATGATCAATATCGACCATCATGACACACAAGCCTGTCGGCACAATGGAGTTACGCGACATAAAATACTCAAGTGCACGACGGTTTAATACCCCAGTTAACTCATCCTTCATGGAGACATCTAAGAGGCGCATATAGTTCGTATTGGAATTTTTTGCCTCTACACGCGACATATGCAGATCGTCATATACCTTAGGCAGCATGCGGAAGATATTGTCAATTTCTCTAATGCTTGATGAAGGGAAATTGCGGGGACGATGGCTCTTAGAGTGCGAGATACGGATCATGCGCTCAATGACAGATAGAGGAATGCCGATGTAACGCTTGATGAGCAAAAATGTAAAGTACATCAGCGTCAGCATCACAATGAAGCAACAAAATACCATCACCTCGGAATTGTCAGAGACCCTCTTAATATAATTTAAGGAGAATAAGACGGCATCTGTTTCCTTACTAGAGGCGCCTAACACCATCGCATTAAGCTGTGAACGGAAATAGTCATAGATGATATTAAATTCTACTAAGTTTTCCTGAAAATCAGAAAGCGTGATCACCAGCTTTCTAAAATCCTCCTCATAGGCTAGACAGGGGTTATCCTTTTCAGAGTTGGCATTATATAGACGGCATTGCCCGAGCATAGTTGAGGCCGAGAGTCTTACATCTGAAATAGATCTATCAGTTATCAGATCGGCAGATGAAAAGCCTGAGGCCATGCGCTGAACCCAATCAAGAATATTCTTTTGCGCATCATAGCTAGTCTTTTCTGTCTTTGATACAGGGGTACCAATGGATACCATATCTGTTAGCAGATCAAGTGCGCGCTGTCTTAGTCCCTCAAGCTTCAAGCGCTTATACCAAAACATCTGTAACTGACGCTGAAGCTCGGCACTGTCTGATGAATTTTTCATCTTCACGCATTGCTCAACATCTACTAGGATCTGCTGAGCGTTATAAAAGCTGTTACGGGCAGTAGCAAATTCAGCAGCCTCTCTAATATCAGCAATCAAATAACGCAGAGTATCTAGGTTAATGAAGGTCTTTTGACTCTCGAGAATTGATGGCACCAGCTCTGCTGACATTTGATCAGAGGCCTTAGAGACATGGCGAAATTCGTTGAAGAAAAATAAGAACATACAGGTGACAACCACCAATATGCCAATGAAGATCCCCAAAAGAAAGCTCTGTACCTTGATTGATCTTTTTTTCTTGCTACGACTAATAATTAGCTCTTCATTCATATACGTGTCTACAATCCGTTCTCAACACTAGGCATATAGTCTAAAGATATACGATACAGGGTTTTATCCTTTTTCATTTGTGCAATAAGCTCATTTAGATTAGCTAGGAGTGAGTGATGATCCCCTGGTAAAACGATACGTACATCGCCAAATAGTCTTTTACTATGAAGCTTGTCAGAAATTATATAGAGTGTTGATTTATCAATATAAGTAAAGCCATAGGCAGAAAGATTACCTATATATAAGGCATCTACCTGACTTTGATTTAAGGCCTTAAATAATTCTGAATGCGTACCATAGATGGTGTAATAGGAAATGTGGCTTTGGGCACGCTCACGCTCCATAAGCTTATGCTCAAAGGAATTGGCTCTTACACCAAAGTTATAGGCTCTAAGATCATCTGCTGAGGCAAAGGCTAAGGAATAATCAGAGGCCACAATCACAGGATAAGAGCGAATAATGTAATCGCTATATAAAAGCTTATGCTCTCCAGAGCCCTTCTCAAAGAAATTACCTAGGGCAAAATCAAGTTTTCCCTGCAAAAGCCTCAACTCTATCTCTTTATAATTGCCGTAGTAAACATGACAATCAGCATTCATGCGCTTGCAGATCTCATTTACCACATCTACGGTGTAACCGGTACGACGCCTAAGCGTCTTTGAATAATATGAAAAAGGGCGATGCTGCTTATGAAGACCTATGTATAACACAGGCTTGCCGGCACTATTTAATTTAAAAGAAGGCGCGGAGGGAGACTCTTGAGGGGTGAGTTCACTTTTATAGTGGTCCTCAGCATAGGATAAACTCACATTCATTATTAGCACTAGCGCTAAAATAAATCTGATGCTAATCCTTAAAATTTTTACTGAAGACTTGAAATTCATAATTTAAAACCTACTTCGTGGGAATTTTACTTTGTTTTATGTACAACTAAAAGGTTCACATCTTAACTTTGCAAGAAAGATCAAAGAGATTTTTAGACAGAAAACACACAAACACAGGTATCTTTAGGCAAAAGATCCTAAAACAATAAAATGCGGCATTGTTGTATAATGGCGAGATAAGGTTAAGAGAAATACATATTCTGAAGTCCTTGCTTCAGATCATGCAGATTGGGTTATATCGTGACTAAAGATAAAGTTTTGGTAGATAAAGAAGGTCTTAAAATAGTTCAAGGCCCCATTGCCAAATTACCTACCAAATATGGTCAATTCAACATTACTATCTTCCGTGAAAACGATAAGCTAGATCACGCCATGATTTTCATGGGAGATTTAAGCTCTGGTGGAAGCGTGCTTACGCGTATTCACTCAGAATGTTTAACAGGTGACGTGTTTGGCTCTCTTCGCTGTGATTGTGGCTTTCAGTTAGCAGCTGCTTTGCAGGCCATAGCTAAAGAAGGAAGAGGAGCATTGCTCTACATGCGCCAAGAAGGCCGTGGCATTGGACTTTTTAATAAGATCCGCGCCTACGAGCTTCAAGATGGTGGCATGGATACTGTAGATGCCAATTTAAGCCTAGGTTTTGAGGCCGATCAACGCCATTACGGAGTTTGTGGGCACATGATGCGTGCAATGGGCTTTGATCATGTGATCCTCATGACCAATAACCCCGCTAAGATTGCCTCCATCACCAAGCATCGCATCATAGTTACCGATAGACGTCCACTTGAATACGGTCGCAATGAGTTTAATGAGGAATACCTCGAAACTAAGGCTGAGCGTATGGGACATTTGCTCCATCACCAAGATTAATCCTAAGGGCGGCATAGCCGCTCTTTTCTTTTGCTCATCAAAAAAAAGCTATTCTACAAGGAACATACATGAACAACGGTAGAACTAAAAAAAGCGCCTGGTTATCCTACAACGACGCTCAGCGTCAAGAGCTAAACTCTCTTTGTGAAAGCTACAAAGATTTCATCTCCCAGTGCAAAACCGAAAGAGAGAGCCTAAATTATTGTGTAGACGCAGTAATTAAAGCAGGCTATAGGAATATCTTAGATGTAATTCAGGAAGGCCAGCCTTTAAAAAAAGGCGATAAGATCTATGCAATTAATATGCATAAGGCCTTAGCACTTTTTAATATCGGCGCTCAAAGCCTTGAGCAAGGAATGAATATCTTAGGTGCGCATATTGATTCTTGCCGTTTGGATGTTAAGCAAAATCCTCTTTATGAGGACAATGGCATGGCCTATCTTGATACCCATTACTATGGTGGTATCAAAAAATATCAGTGGGTCACTACTCCTCTAGCCCTTCATGGAGTGATCGTAAAGAAAAATGGGCAAACCTTAAGCTTTGATTTAGGCGAGAAGGATAGCGATCCAGTCTTTTGCGTAACCGATCTTTTAATCCACCTCTCTCAAGAGCAGCTTAAGAAGAACGCCGCCGTAGTTATTGAAGGTGAGGATCTTGATATCCTAATTGGTAATACTCCGCTTGAGGGCAAGGATAAGGATGCGGTAAAGGAAGGGGTATTAAAGCTTTTAAAGGATAGCTATGATATAGATGAGGATGACTTCCTATCTGCAGAGCTTTGCTTAGTGCCGGCAGGTCGCGCCCGCGATCTAGGCTTTGATAGAAGCATGATCCTAGGCTATGGTCATGACGATAGAGTATGTGCCTACACCTCACTTGAGGCTATGCTTGCTATAAATGATGTAGAGAGAACCTCCTGCTGCCTCTTAGTTGATAAGGAGGAGATTGGCTCTGTTGGTGCTACCGGCATGCATTCAAAATTCTTTGAAAATGTCTGTGCCGAGCTTTTGGCGCTACAGGGAATGAGCTCCGATCTCTATGTGCGTCGCATGCTAGCCAACTCTCGTATGCTCTCATCTGATGTAAGCTCAGCCTATGATCCCCTCTATGCCAGTGCCTTTGATAAAAAGAACGTCGCTTATATAAGCCGCGGTATGGTATTTAATAAATTTACCGGCGCCAGAGGTAAATCAGGCTCTAATGATGCTAATGCTGAGTATGTAGGCTTTATGCGCAAGCTTTTAGATGATGCTGGCGTTAATTACCAGTTCTCCGAGCTTGGCAAGGTAGACTTAGGTGGCGGTGGCACTATTGCCTATATCATGTCACTTTATGGCATGGAGGTTATCGACTGCGGTGTACCCGTGCTCTCAATGCATGCTCCCTTTGAGGCAGTAAGCAAGGCCGATGTCTATGAGACCTGCAAGGGCTATAAGGCTTTCTTACAAAGCAAATAGCAAAAATTTAAAAGGGGAGCCTAAGCTCCCTTTTTTTATTTCTTAAAATCAACCACTGGCTTTGAAAGCGTTTTTAAAAAAGCCTCGTCATCAATGATGAAGCTGCCATCTTTTAAAGCTAGCTTGCATTTTTCAAGGCCTCCTAATAGCGAGGAGATTTTGGTATGCGCTTCTACCTTGTCATTAAACCAAGGCGATCTATTTGCCAAGGCGGTAGTAAAGCTTGCCTCATAGGAGTTATCAGAGAGCTTCTTTAAATCAGAGATCTCCCCTACTCCTACTACGCCCACGCGCAAAAGTACACGGCCATCTTGAGAGGTTACCGCGACATAATCCTGCATATGCTCGGTAAACTCCATCAAAACTCCGGTAAATTTAAAGCGACGGTTATAAAAATCATCATCAAAGAAGGTTCCATGTGTGATCTTTAATACTCCCGCCTGCTCTAAATCCTCACCAAAGGCAATCATTGAAAGCCATCCTGCTTTTTCAGCTGGATGATATTGCTTGCTCTTATTCTCATCTGCATTAGGATCCTCAGCAACTAAGGCTAGCTCATGAAGCTTTGAGGGAAAGCCTGGTGCTGTTACATAGATCTTTTGCTTATTTAAGGCCTCATTTAATACTGCACTCACCTGTGCTTTTTCATCCTGAGAGCTTACAGTAGCAGTATCAGCCGCGATTGCGTCACAAGACAAAGTCCCTAAGATTGTGGCAGATGCAATTAAAAGCCCAAGCTTTAACTTATTAAAATTAAACATTTTTGTTATTTCCAAAAGGATCTGACATCATCCTATCTAAAATTAAAATGCCATCCTTGACATGACCTACGCCTAAGAAGCAGTCTCTGCCCCACAAGGAGCATTTAACCTCATCGACGCCGGCATTAGCTCCTTCAAACTTACAATCATCAAGATCACGCTGACGCATGCCATGCATGAGGCTTTCAAGACGAGACTCTGGCAGATAAATACGCGGCAGACGCCCCATCAGTTCACCTGTAGATAAGAGCATGCGATCCATAAGCGCATAATCCCCCTTAGCACAGGCCTCATCACTTAATGCTTGTAGTTCATCTAGGCTCATCATATTCTGAGGTAGGCCTTCGACAAAGGTACGATGCAAATAGGTAACATAGGCACCACAGCCTAAGGCCTCACCAATATCGGCAATGAGCGTACGAATATAGGTGCCCTTAGAGCAGTAAACCTCTACCTTAAATTTCTCGGCACTTCTCTCAAGTACATTTATCTCATAGATCTCAACCTCACGAGAGGGGATCTCAACCTCATGTCCCTTGCGAGCATATTTATACAAAGGCTTGCCAGCTACCTTAACTGCTGAATAAATAGGTGGGATCTGGGTGATCACGCCTCTAAATTTAGCTAAGGCCTCATCAAAATGATCCATACAGCCACTAATATCACGACGCTCCAGCACCTCACCTTCAGCATCGCAGGTTGAGGTGGTAATACCTAGAGTCCCTTCAGCGATATATTTTTTTCTGCCTTCTAAAAAGAAGGAGGCAAATTTCGCGCTCTCACCTAAGAGCACTGGTAATAAGCCTGAGGCCAAGGGATCCAAAGCTCCGGCATGTCCGCCTTTGTTGGCTCGAAAAATTCCACGTACCCTTGCTAAGGCTGAGGCGGAAGATAAGCCTGAGGGCTTGTTTAATAAGAAGACGCCGCTGACATCACGCTTAGGCATACGGCTTTGAAGATGACGATAATTGGTTGTATCCTGCACAACGAAGATCCTATTATTTAAAAAGTTGTGCGTCATTTTAACAAAACTTTACGCCAGTATTGTGCAACCTCCTTGCACAAAATCTATATCTTAGGTAGAATACCTCTCGTTCTGTGGGGAGTTGTCAGTCCCCGCGTACGTGTTGCTGGTTTAATTGGTCAGGTCCGGAAGGAAGCAGCCAGGGTCGGATAACATGGTACCGCGGTGTGGTTGGCGCTCCCCTCCATGTTTTTGGGAGCTCATTCATGGGCAGCACTCCTGGCTTTTACTCTGAGCTTCACGAGCTCATCCTCTCAGATTACCTCCGCGTTGAAAAATCCGATATCTTCTATGCCCTTATGCAGGAAATGGAGGAGATGAAGGCTCTAGCCTCACCAAATATCTTTATGATGATAAGGCCTAGGGGCTTTGGTTTATCCCTTTGTACCGAAGCGCTCTATACCGTACTTGAGAGAACAAGAGATTTTACGCAGATCCTGCGCAATGATGAGGAAAGAGCCCGCGCACAGAAACTGCCTCGACATCATGTGCTCATGCTAAATCTTAAAAAGGTAGCCTCACGTAATGCCGCTGAGTTTTCCCAAGAGCTACTTACCATGCTACAGCAGCTATACTGGGAGCATCACCTAAACGGAGCAATCACCAATTACACCACTCCCAAAAGCTATTTTTCAGATCTCATCACCGAGCTCTCTGAGCGTCATCAGGAAAAAGTAGTTATCTTAATTGATAACTATGATATCCCGCTTATCATGGCCTCTACCATGGAGCAAAGTGAACGCGATCAGGCTACTGCTACCTATCTTGAAATGCTCAATGTGCTAAAGCATGCCAAGGATAAGGTGCAATATGTCTTTTTGTCAGGCCATATCAAATTTAAGCTTGCATCCGATCTCTCAGAGGGATTACCGCTAATACGCGATCTCTCATCCTCTGCTAAATACGATACCCTCTTTGGCTTTACTCACGAGGAGCTTTGTAATGTCTTTGGTGCCGAGCTTGAAAAGGTAGCAGCCAAGCATGATCTCCCCAAGCACTTGGGCGTGCCGCTTATTGAGGCTCTATACGGGGGCTTTTCTTTTTCAGACAGACTCATTCGTATGGTCTGTCCAGTTTGCGTAAATCATGTCATAAGCAATAACAGTAAGCTTTTACCCTACAGTGCAGGCGGTGACTACGCCTTTTTAAAAAAAGCGCTATCTAATGCCGATGATGGTTTTTTATGGCTTTTTGGTAAGGATGGTCAAGATCCACTATACGCAAGCTCTATAGGTCAAGCTCCCGATGGCAAGGAATTAGGCTCTCTGCTTATTCAATTAGGCTTTGCTACCCGTCAAAGTGTGACGGAGCATGATTTAGATGGATTTTCTACCTGGCGCTATAAGTTTGTCTGCCCCAATGAGGATATGCGCCGTAGCCTTGAGATCGTAAGAGGCAATAAGGATCCCAATTACGCCTTAGAGGAAATGGAATGTCCTTTGGATCTTGTGCAAGCAAATGAAGATGAACGCTTTGGATCTGCTGTCACCGTAGACTAAAGCAATAGAACTTGAGTCTCTCTGTTACCCTTGCTACTACAAGCCCCCGCAGAAACTACGAGGGCTTGTCATTTCTTAATACCTAATCAAGCGCTATTTAAAAGGCATAGCGGAATGATGCCGTCAAAGCATGATCCTTGATATTTGAGGACTTAGTGAAGGTATAGCCAGCACCTACAGATAGAGTATTCCCCTTCTGCGCCTCCACACCTAAGGTTCCAGAAATACTCAAGCCATCGACTACATCCGCATCAACTGAGACCTTACCACCATTGGCGGTCATACCAGTAATACGTGAATCAAAGCTCCAGTTCTTATCACCAAAGGCACCGATCAAGGAGAGATCGGCCAAGGGCTTAACACTCCATTCATCATCTTGGAAGGTCTTAGAGATGGTGACACCTACAGGGATCTTAAATAAATTGCCATCCATGGAATCGGCATTTAATAAGGTGCCATTACTGCTCTTAACCTTAAAGCCATCAACCTTAGCATGGCTAAAGCGGATACCTGCATGAGGCTCGATATCAAGATTTTCAGTTGCAAACAAATACTTGCACTTAATACCAGCAGATATTACCTTGGAATCAAAATCGGCACTCAATCCTTCCTGATCAACATCATTGGAGATATGCGTATAGCCTAAATCTGCAAGCACTGAGAGATTATCTGCTGTATAGAAGCCATAGATCTCGGCACCAAAGAAATTGAACTTGTTTTGAGTATAGATAAAGTCACCATCACCTTTGGCCTTACCATTACCCACATGCAAGGAGGCACCAGCACGTAGGTTATAAGGAAGAGCAAAATCAGCACCTAAGGCAACTCCATAAAGATTAGTCTTAGCTCCATAGCTCTTAGATCCTGCATCAAAGCTATCTGATGACTGCTTACGATAAAGTGGAGTTATCCATACTGAAGCAGTATCACCATTTACTGTGCCTAAAGTAGAACCACTTTGAGTGTTAAAGCCAGCACGCTCAGAGACAGCATGGAATGCTGCATCATCAGCTAGCAGCGCAACCTGAGGTGCGTAAGAGGCAAAGCCAAAGTTTGTAAGTGAGCCTATAGCCTGTACCGCCTTACTTGTGTCCTCTTGTAGCAATTTTGAGATATAGCCTAAGCCGTTATCTTGAGTGGTATCAAAGCCATCGCCTTCGGCCTGAGAAATAATGGTATCTATAACTGAAGGATCCAATCCATCAATTTCAGATTTGGCATCATCCTTAAGCTTAACATTGATAACCGTATTGCTGTCAGCATTATCAACCACAGCTGTATAAAGCAGGTTATTTATATATAAATCAAAGCTTGTAGAGTTAAGTATGCTCTTGCCTTCCTCAGATACTTCCTGACCAAAGAGCTTAATAGTCTCAATCTTAATCTTATTAAGATTTATATCAATGCTAGCACCCTCAGATACTGCAATACCACCGGTATCTGACATCTTAATTACAGCATCACCTGTTGACTGTGTTGCATTAGCAGCATCGATTGCGCCTTGATTTATGGTAAGTTTTGATTTAGGACCTAATGTTACCTGATTAGATGGCTCAGCAGTTAAATCACTATTGGTCTTAGTACCATCAAGATAGATCTTACCTGATGTACCCAAATCAAGATCGTTTTCTAAAATAAGCTCAGCAATACCTTCAGCTGAGTTGTCAGAAGTAACAGTCACACCACCTACCTTAAAGATAGAATCCTTTAAGATCGCCAGGGTACCGTTCTTCTTTAAATCAAGCTGTCCTGCATAACCAAAGGATGGATCAAGCTTTAGCATACCGCTGACACTCATCTTGCCAGTAGCTAAGATATATCCATCTTTAACAGTTCCACCTTGAGCAAGAGAGAGGTTATTAGCTGAATCTATACCAGAAGATACTGCTACTAGATTATTTCCAAAGCTTATTCCATCATTATCCGCAGTTCCTGTGGACAAGATCTTAGACCTTGTAAGAGTAGCTGCGCTGTCACCATTAACAGCAACGCTTGCACCAGTGATCGCTGAGTCTTCGGCACTAAGTCCTTTGACAAAAGAGACCTCTTGAATGCCCGTAACCTTAGAGGCATTGCTTAGAGAAGATGCTCCATCTACAGTAACTTTTGCACCTAAGATCTCAGCATTCTGAGCAGTAAGATCTGATTTAAACGCAACATTGTTAGTACCAACAACTATGGAGTTATCTTTCAAGGTAGCACTATTTAAAGTAATGTCACTACCTGCAATAGATGATTTAGTTGCAGTTAATGCACCATCTAAGTTCACGCTACCAAACTCATTGTTGGCAATAGCAATAACACTTGAATTGGTAAGGCTGATGGCTTGATCGGCACTCTCTACCTTTACATTAGCTCCAATGACTTGAGCATTATCTGCAGTAAGTCCTTGTTTAAAGGTAACAGTATTAGTACCAGTAACTTTAGATTC
>CAVHVI010000016.1:0-2336 GCA_963639245.1 Bacteroidaceae bacterium | reverse complement strand
AAATTGACGAGCCTGATGCTTGTACTTTGCCATTTAAGGATATAGAGCCAGTATCAGTACTATCGCTAGCCTTAGCCTTAGCTGTGATTGAGGAATTTTCAAGTATGAAATCATTGTCCTTTGCAACGATCACATTACCTGCGGTAGCTTCAATTGAAGATCCGTTACCTGCATAATAAACATCTGTGTCTTTCCATTTATCGCCTGTTAAATTAACAGAGGAACCGCTAATCTTACCTCCATTTGCATTAACAGAACCATCAATCGTAACAGTGCTTTTTGATTTTATGCCGCCATTTGCTAGAACAGCATCTCTTAGTTTAACTTCATCGTTCGCTGCTAAAATACCAGACTTAACATTGAGCTTATCAACGATAACTGTATCTGCGGTGACAGTTTCTTCTTTTTTAGCAAGATCAACCACGACTAAAGAGGTACTAGTGTCACTATCTTCCTTATCGTTAGCTGTAATATTTGCCACAATACCTGAGCCAGTAAACTTTACGGTTGCAGTACTTCCACCTTCTGCATTTAAAACAATATTAGCCTTGTTTCGACCTGTATCAGTCTTTTGAGCAACTAAAAAGCCATCTGCATTATTAACAGATGAATTATTTAAGGTCAAAGTCCCATTTTTAACTGTTAAAGAACCTTTCCCTTTAACAAGTTCTGCATTACCCCAGGTATTAGTACCGACTACAGTAGCATCAGTAATTTCATTCACCTGGGAATTCTTGAGGACAGTTAAACCATTATAGTCATTTGAATTTACATCACTATATTTCACTACCTCAGCAATAGGAACGGATTCGCTTAATGTATAGTCACCATCCAAGGTACCATTAGAGTCTTTTCCCAACAAAGACTCCCTCATTTTTTGAAGCTGTTCAAGTGACTCAAATTCTCCTAAACCATTTACTGTTAAAGTAGAGGATGCATCAGCTGAAAATGCATTAGTACTTTGTTTAATATTTTCAATAGTATTATTAGTCTTATCAACCGCTCCTGCATTGTCGACGATAAAGTTTGCACCATTTGTTAAAGCAATGACTCCTGCATTATTTGCAGTATCACCTGATGCAACCATCACCTTTTGAACTTCAAGATCACCGCCATCAACAGACACAGTCCCAACTTCAGCACCATCAGCCACATTCAAGGTTGCTAAGCTTTTACTGCTGCTTTGACCATTGCTAGCTATAACACTGCTACCTAAGCCAACCTTAAGAGCGTCCTTAGACTTAGAGTTAACGTTGATATCACCTGCAACATGTAAAATGCCTGCCTCCTTAACATTAACCTTACCATCAATATTAAGATTGCCATTTAAATTTGTTGCATAGTCAGTATCACTTGATGCAGAACGTTTAGAACCACTGATATTTAAGGAAGCATTTTGCTTGACATTAGTATCACCTAATTCAACAGTTAACTCGCCTGAAACATTCTGCACAGCAGTCTTGGTGCCATCACCAATATCTAAACCATTATGAAAGAAAGCAGTTCCATTAATATCAGAGCGACCACCTTTCAACTCATAGTCTGATGCTACATAGACAGTTAAGATGGAATCATCATCAACTACAAAATTAGCTTTACCGGCGTCCGAGCCATCAATGCTTAGCTTAGCCGTAGAATTTTCACCATTTCCAATAGACACTTCTTTTGTAGTGGTTAACGTACCAGTATCTTGAATGCTGACGCTAGTTCCGTTATTTAAAGTCAAGGTATCGACATCAGCTTGGCCCTTAATAGTTACAGAACCATTATTTACATCTAAAGAATCTGTGGTTAATGCACCATTGGTATTAATGATTAAAGTACCATTGCTAGAATTGATAACACCTACACTAATATTCGAAGCATTTAAAACAGCTTTTGATGAAGTAGCAGTTGTAGTTTCTGAGCCTATGGTCGTCGAACCTCTATTGATGTTAGCATTATTGCCTACATTAAGCTGAGCACCATCGTTTACTTGGATAGTTGAGTCTGATGTTAAATCACCTTTGATATCAAGCTTTGAAACATAGTTTTCACCATTTGCAAGAGATGAAGAACCTATCGTTAGTGTTCCATTATTATAAGTATTACCTGCGACCTCACCTCGACCAGAAATGTCTACATAACCTGCCTTTATATTAAGATTTCCACCAACATCTATCTCATGCCCCTTAAGTACGGATAAGCTTCCATTCCTACTTAATTCTACATCTCCAGAGGTGGTCACCTTAGAACCGTCAATTGTTGATTTTTTTCCCACATTTAATTCTTTTTCAAGGGAAATAGACTGCGCATTTAAGGTTGCTCCATTATCTATATTAAAAACACTATTACTC
>CAVHVI010000015.1:0-23050 GCA_963639245.1 Bacteroidaceae bacterium | reverse complement strand
ATAGCCTTAGCGTAACCTTCCAACTTTAATTTATACGACTTTAAGCAAGATGATTTCTATTTTTAGACCTGCATTGAACAAGATTTTGCTAGCAGCAATACTTATTGCCTCAGCCGCCTACTCATCCTCAGTAGATGCAAGCGATCAAAATAATAAGGTAGCGAATATGAGCTCTCTAACCCTTAAAGCCTCCAATGGATATCAATGCAACCTAACTTTAGCAGATACTAAAACCGCAACATCCTTGCTAGGAAAGCTACCCTTAGAGCTTTCCTTAGAGGATTTTGGGGATAGCGAGCGCATAGCTTATCTTAAAGATAAGCTTGAGGTAGATGATGGTACGAATAATCCTCAAGAGGGAAAGGCTGGCGATGTTGCCTATTACACACCTTGGGGAAATCTGGCATTTTTCAAAAAGGATTTTACTTTTTCAAAAGACCTACTATTTATTGGAAGAGTGGATATGGACTGCATCAGAGCACTTGTAGCCTCTGAATCTGCCGTAATTTCAAAATAAAAAATGAAGGATAGAACACAATATGCAATACACAAAGCTAGGAAAAACAGACATTAAGGTGTCAAAAATTTGCGCCGGCTGTATGAGCTATGGTAAGGCATCTAAGGAGTTTCACGAATGGACCTTGGATGAAAATCGCACTGAAAGCATGGTAGCAAAGGCCTTAGATTTGGGGGTTAACTTCTTTGATACTGCCAATATCTACTCCTTTGGATCCTCTGAAGAGTACTTAGGCAAGGCTTTGAAAAAGCTAACCACCCGCGATAAAGTAGTTATCGCAACCAAGGTTTATTTTAACGAGGGACACCTATCCAAGCAGGCCATCAAACGCGAGATCGAAGGATCGCTAAAACGTCTTGGTACCGACTATGTTGATCTCTACATCATTCATCGCTTTGATTACGACACGCCTATTTTGGAGACCATGAGCGCGCTAGATGAATGCGTAAAGGAAGGCAAGGTGCGTGCCTTAGGCGCCTCTGCCATGTACGGCTATCAGTTTA
The DNA here is from genome assembly GCA_963639245.1 of Bacteroidaceae bacterium. GTDB lineage: Bacteria > Pseudomonadota > Gammaproteobacteria > Enterobacterales > Succinivibrionaceae > Succinivibrio. Next base: position 22,030 of record CAVHVI010000015.1, on the reverse strand, counting down.
TGAACATGCAGCATATTGCTGAGCAAAATAACCTAACGCTCTTCTCCTCAATGCAGAATCACTACAATCTCATTTACCGCGAGGATGAACGTGAGCTAATTCCGGTATGCAGACAATTTGGAGTAAGCATTACTCCCTACAGTCCATTAGCTGGAGGTCATCTAAGTCGTCTTTCGTGGGAGAGTAATTCTCTACGCTCTAAGACTGACAACACCAGCAAGCAAAAATACGATAAGGCCAAAGACAAAGATCTCCCCATCATCGAGCGCGTAAATAAGGTGGCTTTGGAGCATAACGTATCCATGTCACAGGTAGCCCTAGCATGGCTTGTTAGCAAGCATGATGTTGCTTCCCCCATTGTGGGCGCAACCTCAGAGACTCACTTTGAGGATGCCTGCAAGGCAGTTGATCTCAAGCTAAATGGCGAGGAAATTAAATTTTTAGAGGAGCTTTATCAAGCCCACGAGGTCACAGGAGCATTGCCAAACAAGCTTTTCTAAGGCATTTAGAAGCAAATACTTGTCGTTGATCGTCTCATACGCTGGCGGATCCTTATGCAAAGACGCTGACATAAACAAGACGATCTGTCACTTACTCTTATACAGGCTAGCTATAGCTTCAAAGCTAGCCTTGCTCTCTCTCCTTAATAGCTAAAATTGCGCTCACTTTGAGTCAATATAGGAGCATTCCTGCCATTTATGAGCTTTTCATAGATTGCAGAGTACAAGAGCACACGCTGTACATAACCACGAGTCTCGGTAAAGGGAATATTCTCAATATACATAGGAGCATCACGCTTACCACCGTCTTGAGAGGTCCAACGATACACACGACCAGGTCCGGCGTTATAACCTGCTGAGGCTAGCACGCGATTATTGGAAAACTTTGCCAAGAGCTCACGTAAATACTCTGAACCATAGCGAATATTGGTATCAGGATCGGTAAGAGATCCAGTTCCCTGATAAGACCAACCATTTTTCTTAGCAATTAGCTGTGCTGTAGATGGCATAAGCTGCATTAAGCCCGTAGCACCAACCGGACTTCTAATTACAGGGTTTAGCATACTCTCCTGACGGCTGATGCCATATAGATAGGAAAGAGCGACGCCACTTTTTTGAGCATGGGAGCGATAAAGATTTAAATAAGAGGTCGGGAAACGATAATCTAAGGCATCCCAACGCTTTCCGGCAGCAACTGCTGAAATTGCTAAGGCATGGTTACCAGTACGCAAAGCCCATTCGGCCATGGATAGAGCTGTCATTTCATCAGTATTAGTTGCAATCTCACGCCATTCAATAAATCTTGCACCATCATTCATGGCATAAAGCTCAAGGAAACGCTGTACAGCAGGAACATCAGTAAGCGAATCCGATAAGGTATCACTACGCTTTAAGCTAGTATTTCCATAATGAGGATTTTGTCCCATAAATTGAGCTGCCACAAAACCAAAGAAGGATCTATCCTTAGCCACCTCGCGCATAAGAGCTAAGCCTTCACTCTTCTTACCAGTATTGATAAGACCACGGGCCTTCCAATACTGCCAGTTAACCTCGTTTAAGCCACGCTCACCCATGGCATCACACAAAGGAACTATATATTTCCACTGCTTATACCAAATAGCACGACGCAATCTCTTCTCTATTAGCTCATCAGTCCAAAGAGCTGCCGGCAGATTGTCATCTACCCATTGAAGATCTGCTAAAGTGCTTTGATAGCCCAAACGCCCAGAGGCGATGACGCCTAATATTTCATGACGCTCGGTTGATGACAATTGGGCCTGCTCAGAAAACACCGGCAAAGCCTCAGTGGCATCATTTGGATTTAGGGCCGCATAACGCTCAAAGGCTAATACTTTGGCACGACGATTATTTAATTCGATATATTTATCAGGAGTATCTGCAATGGAGGCTGCTTCAATGGCAGCACTTTGCTCACTGCCCTCTAATGCCTGAGCTGCAGAATTTAACTCGGCAGAACTAGACTTACGACGCTTTAATAGAGTCTCAAAACGTCTTGCCTTAGCTGCGTTGCTCATATAGCCCTTAGAGGTCCAAGCAGCAATCAAACCTGAGCAGGCCTCAGGATAGGACTGAGCTGAAACATAAAGCTTAGATGCAAAGGCAACTGCAGCACTACCTCCTCTTGAGTTTTCTAAGGCGGCCTCATGCCAACGGCACTGCCTTGCTTTTTCCTTCACATTAAGATCAAGCGGAGAGCGATTAGGATAAGGCTCAGATCCCATGATCTCAAGTACTCGCTTATATTGTCCCTGCCCTCCTAGCATATCAGCATAGGTATCAGTAAGTAGGAGGGATAACTCCTTATCGCCACTGTTTTTAACAAAGCTTAATGCGGCATTGTAGTTACTGCTTGAGACATTAGATTGCAAAAGATAGTAATCAAGATAAACATTGAGCGCGTAATTTTTTAAAACCCCAGCCTTATAGCGCGCAACACCATTAACATCCCCAGCTCTTGCCAAATCTCTAGCCTCTAAAAAGGCTTCACGACGAGCCTGAGACTGGGCATCATAGGAAATAAAACCATCAGATACTGGATTTTCAACTGCTGGAGGAATAGCACGAGAGGCTACATTATTTTGCTTCTGGGTTGTCTTTTTTGCAGCTGTATTTTTCTTAGTAGCTTGAGCTGTATTCTTCTTAGAGCTAGTTGCTTTCTTGGAGCTCTTATTATTTTTAGCCAGTTTGTTAGACTTAGAGCTTTGGCTTTGCTTTTTGGTGCTCTTACCTTGAGAGTAAGGTACCACCTTGCCATATTGAGCAGCCTCAGCAATGGTTGGAGTTGATGCACATACACACATTAAGGCTACTGCACAGCCTGAGAGAATAAAGGTTGAGATCTTTTTAAATTTTGAAGAGCTAATCATGAATATAGCCGTAGAAAATGAATAATAAGACACAAAAAACGCCTTAAGATTTTAACATCTAAAGGCGTTCTTAATTGTTTTTATTAGGTAATGTTACAGCTTATCAGCCAAAAATCTTCACATAACCTACTGATACCAACACAAAGATCACAACAGGTAATACTAAATGGAAATACCAGTAAACAAGCTTACTATCTAAGACCTTAGGACCATTGCCAGTATTAGCCTCTGCGATATATTTCTTCCAGCTCATACCGGTCTTGGCGGTAATAAAAACCACCATAAACAAGGAGCCTAGAGGCAAGGTATTGTTAGATACGATGAAATCCTCTAAATCCATGAAGGTATCAAAGCCAAATGGATGAATAGAATCCCACAGGTTAAAGCTCAAGAGGGCTGGCATGGAAATAACCATGATAAAGATAAAGTTGCAGATCACTGACTTTACACGGCTTATATTAAATACCTCCATGCAGATCGCGATGATGGACTCATACACGGCTATCAAGGTGGACATAGCGGCAATAAGCATAAAGAGGAAGAATAACGATCCCCAGAAATAGCCACCTGCCATGTTGGCAAATACTGTTGACATGGTCACAAACAATAAGCTTGGACCTGCATTAGGCTCAACTCCATAGGAGAAGCAGGCAGGGAAGATCACAAAGCCTGCAAGCAAGGCTACAACGGTATCTAACACAGCAATCCAAATGCCTTCTGATAACAAAGTATGCTTCTTATTAACATAGGTACCGAAGATCTCAATTGAGCCCTGACCTACTGACAAGGTGAAGAAGGCCTGTCCCATAGCTGCCCATAAAATTTCCATGAAGCCATATTTTTCAATTGAGGAAAAATTAGGCTTTAAGTAATAGGAAATTCCCTCAGCAAAGCCTGGCAACATGAAAGAGCGTGCTGACATGAAGACCAGCAAAGCCAACAAAAGGATCATCAAAGGTTTGGTGATCTTCTCAAGGCCCTTCTCAACACCCATTGCCACGATCACAAAGCAAACTACTGTAACAGTAGTCATGCATACGAACATGGTAAGCGGATTTTTCAAGAGCTCGCCAAAGGTTTGATCTGCAACCTCTTGAGTTAAGCCCTTTTCAAAGCCACCTGCCACAAATTCATAGCAATAATACAAAAGCCAGCCAGTGATGAGACCATAGAAGGCCATTAAGCAATAAGATCCAGGAATTAACCAGAACTTATTTAAATGCCAGCGAGTCCCAGGCTGCTCTAAGATATTGAAGGCCTTAGCAATTGAACGTCTTGAGGCACGACCAATTGAAAGCTCCACTGAGAGCAGAGGCACACCTACTAGCAATAAGAAGGCAAGATAGATTAAAACGAATAAAGCACCGCCATACTGACCGGTGATATAAGGGAAACGCCAAACGTTACCAAGACCGATGGCGCAACCTGCCGCAATTAGCAAGAAGCCCAAACGGGATGAAAATTGACTGCGTTCTGCCATTTATATAATTCTCCTTGGAACGAGTCTAGTTACCAAATATTCCGATATAGCCCTGCACGAACAAAGCGGCAATCACAACAGGCAATACCAAACGATAATAAGTACGAGCAAACTGTGGAAGCTTAGCTCCCTTACCAGTATTCATCTCATTTAAATAATTATCAAAGCCCCAACCACGCTTTAAGACTACATAGAGCACATAGCACATTGCACCTAAGGGCAAAATGTTCTGAGAGAGCACAAAGTCGTAGAGATCAAGGATTGAGGACTCACCACCCATAGGATGAATATCAGACCAGACATTAAAACCTAACATCACTGGTAAGCCTAATAACATTACTGCTATAAAGTTATAGCAGACGGCGCGTTTTCTTGAGATCCCAAAGAGGTCCATGCAGATGCCAATTAAGTTCTCAAACACTGCAATGAGAGTAGATATAGCGGCAAAGAGCATGAAGAGGAAGAATACGCCTCCCCAAACAGTACCACCCGCCATATTTGAAAACACGGATACTAAGGTTACAAAGATAAGACCAGGACCTGCTCCAGGCTCAATACCATAGCTAAAGCATGCAGGGAAGATAACCACACCTGCAAGCAAGGCCACAATGGTATCTAAGATAGTGATCATCAAGGCCTCATAGCCAATGGTGTAATCACGCTTCATGTAAGAGCCAAAGATCTGAATGGAGCCTACACCTAAGCCTAAGGTAAAGAAAGCCTGCCCCATGGCAGCAGATAAGGTCTCACCCAGGCCATGAGAGGTCATATTCTCAAAGTTAGGCATGAGATAGTAGGAAATACCATCTTTAAAGCCAGGCAAGGTAAATGAGCGCGCTGCTAATACCAGCAATAGCAAGAATAAAAACAGCATCAAGGGCTTGGTTACTCGCTCAACGCCCTTTCTCAATCCCATGGCACAGATACCAAATGAGAATAAGGTAACTGCCAGTGTGCAAGGAAGCTGTAGTCCAGGATTAGACAGCATCTGTCCAAAGATAGCACCAGCTTGCCCTTGATCGAGCTTTTCGCCAAATGCCCCGGTAAATGTTTGAATGGTGTAATAGAGCATCCAACCTGTAACTAATGAATAAAAAGCCATCAGTACATAGTTGCCTGCAATCATCCAATACTTATGACGTCTAAAGCCTGAGCTTGGAGTTAGCGTTTCAAAGGATGCACCAAGACTCTTGCGTGAGGCACGGCCTACAGCAAGCTCAATTGAGAGCATGGGCAGACCTACCAAGAACAAGAAGATCAAATAAACAATTACGAAGGCGGCGCCACCATATTGACCAGTGATATATGGAAAACGCCATACATTACCCAAGCCGATAGCACATCCTGCTGTAATTAGCAGGAAGCCTAGGCGGGTAGAAAAGCTCTCTCTATTTTGTGTCATTTTTACCTACTAACCAAAGACAGTTACGTAGCAGTTTGCCACCAAAACAAAAATGATTACAGGTAAAACATAACGGAAGTAAGGTTTGCACCAATATGGCATCTTAAAGCCCTTACCACGGTTAGCTTCCTCTAAATACTTATCAAAGCCCCAACCGTTCTTTAAGGTCACAAAGAGCACATAGAAGAGTGCGCCCAAAGGCAGGATGTTATCGGAAATGATAAAGTCCTCTAAATCTAAGAAGGAGGAATTGCCACCTAAAGGATGAACATCTGATAAATAGTTAAAGCCTAAGAGACAAGGCAAAGAAATTGCCAAGATAACGATGAAGTTATAGGTTACAGACTTACGACGTGAGGTCTTAAACACTTCCATGCAGATAGCAATGATATTCTCAAACACAGCAATCAAAGTAGAAAGTGAAGCAAAGGCCATGAACAGGAAGAACAAGCCTCCCCAGAGCCAACCTAACTCCATGTGAGAGAAGATTGATACTAAGGTAATGAAGATAAGGCTTGGACCTTGATCAGGCTGTACCCCATAGCTAAAGCATGCTGGGAAAATAATAAAGCCAGAAAGTAAGGCCACGATAGTATCTAAAACAGCGATGTTTACTGATTCTGTAAGCAAGGTGTGGGAGGAGCCTGCATAGGTACCAAAGATCTGAATAGCACCAATACCGATGGATAAGGTAAAGAAGGCCTGAGCCATAGCTGCAGATAAAATCTCAGTTAGAGGCTTGCTCTTAAAGATCTCAAGATTAGGAGCTAAATAATAGCTCAAGCCCTCAGAGAAGCCGTCTAGGAATAAGGAGTGACCTGCTAGTGCAATCAAAAGCACGAAGAGCAAAATCATCATGGGCTTGGTAATACGCTCAACGCCCTTTCTTAAGCCCATAGCGCAGATACCAAAGCCGATGGCAGTAACTGCAATCATGTTAATGAGCATGTCGGCAGGAGATGAAAGCATGGCACCAAAGGCAGCACCTGCATCCTCAGCTGAGGTATTAACACCAAACTCACCAGAGAACCCTTTGATTGCATAATAGAGCATCCAACCTGCAACTACGGTATAGAAAGACATCAACACATAGTTACCCAGGATCATCCAAAACTTATTTACATGAAGCTTGGAGCCAGGCTGCTCTAGGATCTCAAAGGACTGAGCAAGAGATCTGCGGGAGGCACGACCTACTGCCAATTCCATAGTCAAGAGCGGCAAACCGCAGGCAAACAAAAATACCAAATAAATCAATACGAACAAGGCACCGCCGTATTGACCTACAATGAAGGGAAATCTCCAAACATTGCCAAGGCCAATTGCGCAACCTGCAGCAATTAGCACAAAGCCTAGTCTTGAAGAAAAATGCTCTCTTGTAGCCATAAAAAATACCTAAAAAAGACGATAAAAGCCCGGAGGATTTACCCTTCGGGCTTTTTTATTAAAATCAATGCGTTAAATGATTACTCACGCTCTTGAGCTTCCGTAGCAGTAGCCTCAGGTGCTACAGGCTCTGCAGTTGCAGGCTCAACTATAGTCTCAGCTACAGTTTCCTCAACTACAGCCTCAGGAGCAGCTGCTTCCTGCGCAGTAGCCTCCTGTGCAGCAGCCTCTTCCTCGCGTACAGCCTTGATTGATAGACGGATGCGATCCTGATTATCAATATCAAGCACCTTTACGCGAACTACATCACCTTGGCGGAGGTAATCGTTAACATTCTCAATGCGCTCATCAGCGATCTGAGAGATATGAACCAAACCATCACGGCCCGGAAGAATAGTAACGAAAGCACCAAAATCGGTGATACGAGCAACAGTACCCTCGTAGATCTTGCCAACCTCAACCTCAATTAAGAGATCATTTACAGCCTTAACTGCCTGATCTGCAGAGGCCTGAGAGGATGCAGAAATCTTAACGGTGCCATCATCCTCAAGATCGATCTGAGAATTGGTAGCAGCCTGAATTGCACGAACGTTGCAACCGCCCTTACCGATGATGTCCTTAACCTTGTTAGCAGGAACCTTGATGGTTACTACACGAGGAGCAAAAGGAGACATTACCTGACGAGGCTCAGGAATAGCACGGTTGATGATGTTCAAGAGATGCTGACGAGCAGCATGAGCATCAGTCAAAGCCTGTTGCATGATCTCACGGGTAATACCGTCGGTCTTAATATCCATCTGCAAAGCAGTGACACCCTCACGAGTACCAGCAACCTTGAAGTCCATATCACCTAAGTGATCTTCATCGCCCATGATGTCGGTTAAGACAGCAACACGATCGCCTTCCTTAACCAAGCCCATAGCGATACCAGCAACCTGAGCCTTGCAAGGAACGCCAGCATCATAAAGTGCTAAGCAACCAGAGCAGACAGAAGCCATTGAGGATGAGCCGTTAGACTCAGTGATCTCAGAGACTAAGCGAATGGTGTAAGGGAATTCCTCTAAAGAAGGAAGAACGGCACGCAATGCACGCTTAGCCAAACGGCCGTGACCAATTTCACGACGCTTAGGAGAACCAATTAAACCAGTCTCACCTACGCAGTAAGGAGGGAAGTTGTAGTGCATGATGAAGCGATCGGTACGGGTACCAGACATATCTTCAAAGGTCTGGGCATCACGCTCAGAGCCTAAGGTGCACACGCCAATTGACTGAGTCTCACCACGGGTGAACAAAGCTGAACCGTGGGTACGAGGTAAAATTCCGGTAGCAACGGTGATAGGACGGATCATACGTAAGGTACGACCATCGATGCGCTTCTCACCTGAGAGAATACGCTCACGCACCAAGTCACGCTCTAAGTCGAAGAAGATCTTAGCGATATCATTTTCGCGACCTTCATACTCAGCGTGCTCAGCAATTAACTTTTCAGTAACTTCTGTCTTGATTGCCTCTAAGGTGTTCTGACGCTCAAGCTTGTCAACGATGCGATAAGCCTCACCAACGCGCTCTAAGGCCAACTCCTTAACAGCATCAATTAAAACGGTATCTTTTGCAGGTGCAACCCAATCCCAAACAGGACGATTGACCTTCTTAACAAACTCTTCAATCTCAGAGACTACAGTCTGTAACTGCTCTTGGCCGTACATAACAGCGCCAAGCATAACAGCCTCAGGCAGAATGTTAGCCTCAGACTCAACCATAACAACAGCTTTCTTTGAGCCTGCTACAACTAAGTCCAAATCAGACTTCTTTTGCTCAGAGGAGAGAGGATTTAAAACATACTGACCATCAATGTAGCCAACACGAGCTGCACCTAAGGGGCCCTGCCAAGGAAGACCAGAGGAGGCCATAGCAGCAGATGCGGCAATGATGGAAATAATATCAGTAGGAACCTCAGGATTTGCGGACATTACAGTGACCACAACCTGAGTCTCATTGACGAAGCCTTCAGGGAATAGAGGACGTAACGGACGGTCAATGAGGCGTGAAATCAAAGTCTCACCTTCAGTTGCGCGACCTTCACGTCTAAAGAAGCTGACAGGGATCTTGCCTGCAGCATAGGAACGTTCCTGATAATTTACGGTAAGGGGGAAGAAATCGCGGCCTTCAACTGATTCATTACGTTTGCAAACTACTGTTGCGAAAACCACGGTATCGTCCATAGATGCCATTACGGCAGAATCTGCTTGACGACCAATGGCACCGGTTTCCAAGGTGACATTGTGCCTTCCGTATTTGAAGGTATGGGTGATAGGCTTTAAGTTCATCAAAAATCTCCGAAAAGGTCTGCCAATCTCTTAACATCAGTCTCTTTTTTGCAGACCGCTTTCTAAAAATTGGGCGGCCATATAGGCCGCCCGTGCCAGCCGCTAAAATTAGCGACGGAGCTTCAATTTTTCGACGATGGCAGTGTAACGGCCATAGTCCTTGCTCTTGAGGTAATCTAAGAGCTTACGACGCTGTGCAACTAGGTGCAACAAACCGCGACGGCTGTGGTGGTCCTTCTTGTGGGCCTCAAAGTGAGGCTGCAAGTCAACGATACGGGCGGTGATGAGTGCAATCTGCACTTCAGGATAGCCGGTATCCTGAGGGTTACGGCCAAACTCAGCAACGATCTTGGCTTTAGCTTCGGTAGTTAACATTTTTTGCTCCTTTGTGATGACAAATGTTATGCTTGAAGTCCGATCACAAACTCAGAATCAAGCCGCAGTATTTTAGCATAGTTCTAGGCTTTTTCTGTGGATAAACCATACACGCGCGCTAATTCTTGCTAAGATGCTCAAGATAGGTGCTACAATTTTTGGGTAAACCTTACCTAAACTCTCCTTAAAATCAGCGATTAAGGCAGATAAAGCACCTTTTGCCTTCGCCATTTGCTCTCCCCCTACTTTCCATAAGAAAAGTTTCAAAATGTGAGATTTTTCAAATTTTTATGCAAGTAAGTTCTAAGGTAAAATAGCCTTATCTACAATATTGAACATAAACACATGCGTAATGCTATCATCGATGATGAGCTATAAAGAGGATAAACATAAGAACCTAAAGATTTTCTCTAAAATCCAAAAAACGCTCAGGCAACAGAAACAGTCATCTAATTAGGAGTAACAGCTATGATTTTGCAAGATCAAAAGTCATTAAAGGGACTTCCTGTTGGAGTTGATAGTTTTGAGGATCTAGTCAATAACGACTATTACTACGTAGATAAAACCATCTTCATCAAGAGCGTAATGAATGACAACAAATCTAAGGTCCTGCTGATCACAAGACCTAGACGCTTTGGAAAATCTCTGACCTTAGATACCATCTACAGCTTCTTAAACATTAATGATCCCGCAAATCCCCAGGACTGCTCTTACCAAAAAAAGCTGTTTGCTAGCACCAAAATTCTTGAGGATCAGGATTTTTGTGAAAGCTTTATGGGTAAGTTTCCTGTCATTTCCCTATCCTTTAAGGAAGTAGATGGAGATGACTACAATGATGCCTATCGTTTGCTTGCAAAAACTATCAATGCCACCGCTCTACAATTTGAATATCTGCTAGATAGTCCTAAAATTTCCTCACGCAACAAAACGCTTTTAGAGCCAATAATGGATCCTAGAGCGATAGTAGATCCTATACATCGCGATGATCTATGTCTGTCACTACAGACTTTAAGTACTATGCTCTTTAAACACTACTGCAAGAATGTGGTGGTATTAATTGATGAGTACGATGTACCTCTTGCACATGCCTACGCTGGTGGCTATTACGACAAGATGGTAAAGATCATCCGCGGGATCTTCTCGGCTGGAGTTAAGGGCAATAAATCTCTGCACAAGGCCGTACTTACAGGATGTTTGAGAGTCTCTAAAGATAGCATTTTTACCGGCTTAAACAATCTTAAAATAAATACGGTTGCAAATGATACTGGTACCTTTGCTGAATGCATGGGCTTTAATGAAGCAGAGATTAAGACACTGCTTGGCTACTATGGCTTATCCGAGCATGAACAAGCAGTAAAGAATTGGTATGATGGCTATCGTATTTGCAAAAGTGAGGTATTTTGTCCTTGGGATGTAATTAACTTTTGCGATACAGCAACAGACGAGCTGAGGCATGGCAATCCAGTATCAGAGCCTAAGAGCTATTGGTCATCAACAAGTACCACCGATATCATTTTGCAGTTCATGAATCATCTTAACAAGAATGATGCAGAGCGCATGCAAACACTCATGGATGGCGGTGAGATAGAATTTTTACTTAATGAGCAGCTTAACTACAACGAAATTGGGACATTCCACCGCTCTGACGACTTTTGGACCTTGCTTTTATATACTGGGTATTTAACTGCGGTTAGCTCGGTAACACACGGAGAGACCACAAGTTGTACCGCACGCATTCCCAACCTAGAGATACGCTCTGCTTTTGAGAAGAATATCAAAGACTATTACAGCTCTGAGTCACAGCAGAATTCGAGCAACGCTATTGTTAACGCCTTTTTTAAGGGAGATTGCGAGGAGATCAGAACTCTTCTTGAGGAAAAACTCACAACCTACGTCTCCGTCCGCGATTTAGCAACTAAAGCTACTCCAGAGAATTTCTATCACGGCTTTTTAAATGGCATATTCTCAGTAGCTACCCAAACGCTTAAGGATTTTAAATCCAATGCCGAGGCCGGCAATGGCTACGCAGACATTATCTTCACATCCCCAAATAATAGAGATGCAGTGATCATCGAAATAAAGAGTGTTGCAAAGAATGAGGAGAAGCTCAGTGCTACCCAAAATGGCCTAAAGCAAATTGAGGGAAAACAATACATTCGAGCATTGTCCAAAGAGAACAGCGATATAAAACGTGTATGGTGCTATGGCATCGCTTTTTGTAAAAAAGAGTGTCTAGTGCGCCATACTATAAAGACCATTGCAGAGTAATTTAACGGGAGCTTCAGCATGAATCAACAAGAGCTAAGGTCTTTAAAGGGACTTCCTGTAGGCTACGATTCCTTTAAAGAGGTTATCAATGCTGGCTTTTACTACGTTGATAAGACTCCTTATATCAGGAAGATAATAAAAGACGACTCTTCAAAAGTACTGCTGATTGCCAGACCTCCTCGTTTTGGTAAGTCACTTACCTTGAATACTATCTCGCAATTCTTGACGATCAATCCTAATGATCCAAACGATCACTCTTACCAGGAAAAACTCTTTGCCAATACCAAGATCCTTGAGGATAAACAATTTTGTGAGGAGTTCATGGGACAATACCCGGTGATCTTCATTTCGTTTAAGGATATTGTTGCCAGTAACTATACCGAAGCTTGTGATCTTTTGGCAGTAACTATTTCAAAGCTAGCAAGTCATCATGAATACTTGTTAAATAGCCCCAAGCTCAGCCCCCTTGATAAGAGAAATTTTGAAATCCTAATAGATAACAATTTACTCACGGAAGGTAAATATAGAAAAAATCTTACCTTCTCCCTAAAACAGCTTACTGAGCTACTTGCCAAGCATTATGGTAAAAATGTCATAGTGCTTATTGATGAGCACGATGTACCTCTTGCTGAGGCCTATAACAACGGCTATTACGAGGAATTGGTGACTTTTATGCAACCTTTTCTATCCAAGGTCTTAAAGGGAAATACCTATCTCTACAAAGGCGTACTTACTGGATGTTTAACAATTCCCAATGACAGCAGTTTCACAGGCTTGAACCATCTTAAGATCAAAACAGTTATAAATGCTACAGGATCCCTTGCAGAATGCATGGGCTTTAATAAGAATGAGGTAAAAAGCATCCTGAGTTATTACGACCTCTTAGAGCATGAGCAGGCGGTAAAGGACTGGTACGGAGGCTATCGTATCGCAGATAGAGAAATTTTTTGCCCAAGTGGTGTCATAAACTTTTGCAATATGGCAGTAAAAGAGCTTAAAGATACAGGCTCAGTCCCATCTCCTAGGAGCTTTTGGTCTCCAACTAAAAGCGACGATATCATTCAGCAACTCATGAGCCATCTTAAAAGAAATGATGCTGTTCGCCTGCAAACTTTAATGGATGGTGGTGAAATAGAACTTTTACTTGATGAGCCGCTTAACTACAACGAAACAAGGAAACTCCGCCACACTGACGATTTCTTAGCCATACTTTTATATACCGGCTATCTGACTGCAGTTAATGCGGCAACACTAGGAGCAACCACAACCTGCACGCTACGCATTCCAAACCTAGAGATACGCTCTGCTTTTGAGAAGAATATCAAAGACTATTACAGCTCTGAGTCACAGCAGAATTCGAGCAACGCTATTGTTAACGCCTTTTTTAAGGGAGATTGCGAGGAGATCAGAACTCTTCTTGAGGAAAAACTCACAACCTACGTCTCCGTCCGCGATTTAGCAACTAAAGCTACTCCAGAGAATTTCTATCACGGCTTTTTAAATGGCATATTCTCAGTAGCTACCCAAACGCTTAAGGATTTTAAATCCAATGCCGAGGCCGGCAATGGCTACGCAGACATTATCTTCACCTCCAAAAATAATCAGGATGCAGTGATCATCGAAATAAAAAGTGTTGCAAAGAATGAGGAGAAACTCAGTGCTAATCAAAACGGCTTAAAGCAAATTGAGGACAAACACTACATTCAAGCTTTATCTAAAGAGAACAGCGATATCAAGCACGTATTGTGCTATGGCATCGCTTTTTGTAAAAAGGAGTGTCTAGTACGCCATACGATCAAGGCTATTGAGCAAAATATATAAGTAAGGAACTGGAAACAGATAAACAGGAAAAGAGGTGCATTTCAAAATGAAGCAGTATATTGTTGATGCATTTACAGATAGGGTTTTCCATGGAAATCAAGCCGCGATCTGCATCATGGATGAGTGGATAGATGAAAGACTCATGATGGATATCACGACGGAAAACAACTTTTCTGATACAGCTTTTGCGGTGAAGGAAGGGGATAAATTCCATCTTCGCTGGTTTACGCTGGGTGGAGAGATAGATCTTTGTGGTCACGCTACCCTTGCCTGCGCCTATGTGCTGTTCCGTTTTTATCTTCCAGATGCTAAAAAAGTCGTATTCTCTACTTTAAGCGGCGAACTGACAGTGACAAAACAAGGAGACTTTCTAGAGATGGAGTTTCCGGCATACTTCCTACAAAAAGTCCCAGTCACGAAAGCTATGGCAGAGGCAATTGGCGAAAAGCCCATAGATGCCTATATGGGTCGAGATCTTCTTTGTGTATTTGAGGATGAAGAAACCATCAGAAATCTCTCTCCTAATATGGATAAAGTTGCACAGCTTGATGGACTGCTACTACATGTAACGGCTCCAGGAAAAAATACAGATTCGGTTTCAAGAACTTTTACCCCCAAACTGAATGTAGCTGAGGATCCTGTTTGTGGCTCTGGACATTGTCACATCGTCCCCTATTGGGCAAACAGGTTGGGGAAAAAAGAGATTGTGGCCTATCAAGCATCAAAGCGTGGTGGAACGCTCTATTGTCGAAAAGAGGGTGACAAGATATTTATGTCAGGCAAAGCCGCGCTTTATTGTGTCGCTGAATTATTTGTGTAGCGATTAACTGACAGCGCTTGAGATTAGGAACTGCAACGAAGTTCGATAAGCTGGTACAAGCAGCAAAAAAAAATGGCGCCAACTTCAAGGCAAGTTCAATATATATACATAGTATCAATTGAGCTTGCTTTTAAGTTTCAGACGCCAAACGTCAGGAACAGAAATCCTTCTTTACTTGCTAAAACTTAAGCTTGGCCTTAGCTGCAGTAATGATCAAATCAACTACCTCATCTTGGCTCATAGTTGATGAGTCAATTAAGAGATCGCGGTACTTCAGAGTATCAAGTTTCTCCTCAGTAAAGAACTTATGATAAGAATCACGAGCCTTATCGATCTCCTTTACATAGTCGTTTACCTCATACTCAGGAATACGCAGAGTATTGATTGAATTCTTGATACGCTCCTCAAGCGGGGCATAGATCATCACATTAAAGCGACGGGGATAATCACGCAAAATGTAATCAGCGCAACGTCCAACTATGACGCAATTGCTCTTTTGCACACACTCACGAATTAAGGACTCCTGCACCTTAAAGAGTTTGCGGTGGGTAGAGCCAGTACCAATACCTAAGGGGAATAAGGCCTTGGCAAAGGGCAAAGATATGCTCTCATCTAGAGGGGAGGCGGCCTTCATATCAAGATTTAGGATAGAGGCAGCCTTCTCAATTAAGTCACGATCGTAGTATTCGACATTGAGCTTATGAGCAAGCTTTTTGGCAATATCACGACCTAAGGAGCCAAACTGTCTTGAAACAGTAATTACAAAGTTATCCATGATCACTCCTCAAATCCAAACTGATCCTTGAAGATCTTAATAAAGCCTTCAATAGCTTTATCCACAATAAGCTTACCCTTATCTGCAGTAGAGCCGGTGGCAGGAGCTAAGGCACCGCTATCAGGTACCATGCCCTTATAGGCAGGATATACAGAATAAGGCAAAGCCACGGCCTTCACATCAGTTGGAATCAGAGCCTCTCGTACCAGCTCTGGCTTTAGATACATCATCAAGGAGGTTTCAGTGATGGCAGCGTGCTCAAAGGCCCAGCCTGGGAATGGCACATCTGAGAAGACCTCATCTACAGTCTTTTGATCTAATACATCCCACCAGTTTGACTGTACTACCTTAAGTCCTGGGCAGGCCTTAGTTGCAAGATCCATGGCCTCCTCAATAAAGGCCTGATTTTCAAAATGGGCATTGTTTAAGAAAACCTTGTTAAAGCCGTCAGCGGCAAACTCACAGAGAATGTCATAAACAAGATCGATCAAGGTCTTACCATTTAAATCGATGGTGCCCTTAAATAAGGGACCGCCACCTGATAGAGGCTTTGACTTATAGCCATAGGTCAAGGTAGGAGCAACTACTGATCCGGTGCGCTCTGAGAGAATATTTGCAATACCCTCAGCAATATAGGAATCCACACCTAAGGGAAGGTGAGGTGCGTGCTGCTCAGTTGAGCCCACGGGGATGATTAAAACCTTATCAGAGCACTTTTCAAACTCTGCTCTGGTCATTGTATGCATCAACATATATATATATTCCTAGAAATCGTATTTAGTTAAAACAACAGAAGGCTCTTTACGCATGATCTCAACACCATGTCTTACACTAAGCACGGTCTCGGAGCTATTGCGTACGGCATCAATCACATTGTCATCATTGAGTACTACGAAATCGGCACTATTGCCTACCTTAAAGCCATAGTCCTCAACACACATGGTCTTAGCACCATTGTCGGTAACAAATTTCAAAGAGTCTTGGATCTGAGGGATGCTCATCATGTGAGATAGATGCAAACCAAAATCCAACTGATGCATCAAATTGCCATTACCCAAGGGGTACCAAGGATCAGAGATGGAATCTTGAGCAAAGGAAACATTAAGGCCATTTTCAGTAAGTTCGTCTACACGGGAAATACCACGGCGACGAGGATAGGAATCATAACGTCCCTGCAAATAGCAGTTTTCGGTTGGACATACGATAAAGTTCAAGCCTGCCTTTTTAAACTTACTCATCATCTTAAAGGCATAGGCATTGTTATAAGAGCCCATGGCACAGGTATGAGAGGCGGCAGTACGACCATTTAGACCATTAAAATAGGTCAAGGCAGCAATGGATTCTACAAAGCGTGACTGATCATCATCAGTCTCATCGCAGTGGAAATCCAAAAGTTTGTCGTATTTCATGGCAAGCTCAAAACCCTTTTGCACAGATTTCACACCATCTTCACGGGTGAACTCAAAGTGAGGAATGCCACCTACTACATCAGCGCCCATCTTAAGGGCCTCTTCAACAAGCTCAGCACCACCTTGGTAGGCATAAAAGCCCTCTTGTGGGAAAGCTACAATCTGAATTTGCATGTAGTCTTTAACCTGCTCCTTGAGAGCTAGCATAGCCTTTAAGGCAGTAAGCTTAGGATCGGTAACGTCGACATGAGTTCTCACATACTGCACACCATGACTAATTTGCTGCTTTACAGCAATTAAGGCACGGGCGGTAATTTCCTCAGAGGTCAATTTATCCTTAGCCCCCGACCAATTATCAATAGCCTCAAAAAGAGTTCCTGAGTCAGTGGCCTTAGAGGGCAGTGATGCGGTATAGACATAGTCAAGATGAATATGGGCATCAGCAAAAGGAGAGATAGTCACCCTACCCTTTAAATCCTCAACCTTAGCATTAGGCTCGCTCTTAGATAACTCCTCAAAGGAGCCAAAGGCTTTAAATTTTCCGTCCTCAATTAGAATTGAAGTGAGCTCCTGGCCTTTTAAATTAGCGTTTTTATAAATTACAGCGGTCATTTTTAATCCTTAGTTCTTGATTCAACAATCTCTTTAATGACATACATACCCAAGGTTAGGATGATGAGGAAGGTGGCAGCCACGGCGATCGTAGGATCGATGGTTGCACGCAGGTTTTCCCACATAACCATAGGTAGAGTCTTAGTGTTGGCACCAGAGACAAAGATGGTGACCACCACCTCATCTAGTGAGGTAACAAAGGATAACAAGGCAGAGGTTACAACTGATGCTCTCACAGAAGGCAAAGTCACCTTAAAGAAGGCACCAATTGGAGTTGAGCCCATGGACATAGCGGCAAGCTCTAAATTGGTATCAAAGCGAGCTAAGGCAGATGACATAGTCAAAAATACCATAGGGATAGCCAGCAAGCTGTGAGCCATGATAAGACCAGGAATGGTGTTATTTAAACCAACCTTAGCAAAGGATGCATATAGAGCCACACCGGTAATAACCACAGGCACAATCATCGGGGTTAGCATCAAATTCATAAACAGGCTCTTACCCTTAAAGTGGAGCTTGTTTACTGCAAGAGCTGCTAAGGTACCGATGATGGTTGCAAAAATTGCTACGCAAATTGCAATTACCAAAGAGCGCTCTAAGGAGGTTATCCATTCAGAGTTTTGGAAGAACTTGTCATACCACTTAAGTGAGAAGGACTTAATTGGGTAGATAAAGTAGTTTAGCGAAGTGAAAGACTGCGGAATGATCACCAAGGCCGGGGCAATGATGATAACAAGCAGTAAGAAAACGATGAAATACAGCATGATCTTACCCCTTACATATCCTTAACAAAGATGTTGCCAGTAAAGCGGAAGGCTGCGGCAATGATTAAGTACACAATGAGCAACAATTCAACAGAGAGTGCAGATGCCAAGCCCCAGTTGAAGTTATTCATGGAGATTTCAATTAGGTTTGAAAGCATCATATTGTCAGGGCCACCTAATAAGGCAGGTGCAATATAGAAGCCTAGTGACAGCACGAAAACCATGATGGAACCTGAGAGCATTCCGGCCTTTGATAAGGGCAAAAATACATGCAGGAAGCCATAGAGCTTAGTGCCACCCATAATTGATGATGCCAACAAAAGATTCTTATCGATCTGTAGCATTGAGTTTTGCAAGGATAAGAACATGAAGGGCAAAAGAATATGTACTAGGGAAATGGTAACGGCCAAATCGGTATAAAGTAGCTTTGCAGGCTCAGTGGTGATACCTACAAACATTAAGAACTGATTGACGATACCGTTGTTTTGCAAAATGATCTGCCAGGCAAAAATACGCACTAGCATTGATACCCAATAAGGGATCAGCACACCTGCAGTAATTAAGGTACGCACCTTAGCACTCTTGGCGTTAACACTAAGATATGCCATAGGATAAGCAAGCACCAAGCACACTATAGTGACGATAAAGGCGATCTTAACGGTGCTATAGAGCACGGTAAGATAAAGAGGCTCGGTTAAGGCGCGAATATAGAAGGACAGGGTAAAACCATCCTTGGAGGTGAAGCTCTTGATGATGATATCTATTAAGGGATATCCCATGGTGAGCACCACATATAACAGCGGGATTGCAAGGAGCAACCATTTAGCTCCATTCCAAGCGCTGTATTTAAAAACGTTATTCTGTTCCATGAAAAGCACCTTCTGACTGCGGGGCCACTGCCCCGCATTTATATATATATTTAGTTTTAGAGGTGATTATTTCTTAAGCAACCAAGCATTGAACTTCTCAACAACATCGTTTAAGTTCTCGGCCCAATAGGTGTTGTCGATATAGAACTCGTGCTTAACCTGCTCTTCAGTCTGGCCGATGCGCTCGATCTGCTCTTTAGACAAGAGCTTGACGGCATCTGGGTTAGTAGAGCCATAAGGGATCTGAGAGGAGAAGGCTGCTTGCTGCTCTGCAGAGGAGATGAAGTTGATGAACTTCATAGCGTTGTCCTTGTTAGGAGCATTCTTAGGAACAACCCAACCTGCAGCAATACGCATGCCTTCGTTATAATCCAAAGCTACAGGAGATCCCTCATCCTGAGCAGTTAAGATACGACCAGACCAGGCTAAGGCAATATCAGCCTCACCAGTTGCTAGCATCTGTGAAGGCTGGGCACCCTTAGTCCACCACACGATGAGATCCTTGATGGTATCGAGCTTAGCAAAGGCACGATCAAGATCCAAAGGATAGAGCTTATCCATAGGAACGCCGTCAGCAAGCAAGGCAGCCTCTAACACAGTTACAGGGTACTGCCACATAGCACGTTTGCCAGGGAACTTCTCTCTATCAAAGAACTCAGCCCAATTTTTAGGAGCAGTGCCATCCTTGTACTTTTCGGAGTTGTAGGAAATAACTGAGTCATAAACCTCAGCACCAACTACATGCTTAAGCTCTACAGCCTTATCAAGCTTCTCAGTTACTACCTGATAATCAATTGGCTCTAAATAACCCTTTTCACCAGCATAAACGCCCCAGTAGGCATCACAGTTCATAACGTCCCACTCGGTGGTGCCGTTTTCAACCATGGCAATTAGCTTGGCATAGTCAGAAGGGGTAACCACGGTAACCTTAATGCCAGTTTTTTCTTCAAAGGGCTTAATGTTCTTAGCAATACGGGCATCGGTATTAGTTCCGCCCCAGTCAACGAAAACTAATGAGCCTGCATCCTTAGGAGCGGCAGCTTCGGTGGCAGCGGGAGCTGCTGAGGCCTGAGCTTGAGGCTGCTCTTTCTCACCACAGCCAGAAAGCATAAATGCGGCAGCGATTAAAGAGGAAGCAAGCAAGGTCATTGATGATTTGCGCATGATGATATCTCCCGAAAAAATAAATCTTAAAAATGGTTATAAATTAGTCGTAAAGGATTGCAGTATCCTGAGGTGCGAAGGTGAACTTCACCTTACGTTCATCACCTAATCCACGGAATTCACGAACATCTAAGGTAATATTCAGCACTAGCTTGCCAACCTCGGCTTTGCACTTTACGTACTGACCTAAGTAAATGTTCTCGGTGATCTCAGCCTCAAATACGTTGCCACGGCTTTGGGCACCTGCAGTTAAGAGGTGAATAGCCTCAGGACGTAAGGCAAAGAAAGGAGCAGCCTCTGAAGATTTGGCAGTCTTCGCATCAATCAAAAGCTCACAAGCACCACCAGTAAGCTCAGAGTTTCCTACTACCTTGCAACTATCCCCGGCCATTTCATACTTGGCATTTTGCATAGGAATAATGTTGGTAGTACCCATGAACTCAGCCACAAAGCGGTTAGCAGGCTTTTCATAGATGTGCTCAGGAGTGTCAAACTGCTGTACACGACCACCTGCGATGATGCAGATCTTGTCTGACATTGAGAAGGCTTCTTCTTGATCGTGAGTCACAGAAATAGTGGTCATACCTAACTCATGAGTAATGCGCTTGATTTCAAACTGCATGTCATGACGTAGGTTCTTATCCAAAGCACCCAAAGGCTCATCTAAAAGCAAGAGCGGAGGGTTATAGACAATTGCACGAGCTAAGGCCACACGCTGTTGTTGACCACCTGATAGCTGACGAGGGAAGCGATCCTCAAGACCAGAAAGCTTAATCATGGCAATCATGGTCTTAACACGCTCAGCAATTTCAGCCTTAGGAAGCTTTCTTAGCTTCAAAGGATATGCAATATTCTCAGCCACAGTTAAGTGCGGGAAGAGTGCGTAGTTTTGGAAAAGCATACCGATGTTGCGCTTAAAGCAAGGCACAGCGGCCACATCAGTACCGTTTAAAAGGATCTTGCCATCAGAGCAACGCTCAAAGCCTGCGATGACCTTAAGCAAGGTTGTCTTACCTGATCCTGAGGAACCCAAGATGGATACGAATTCTCCTGGGTTGCAAATGAGCTTAATGTCCTCGAGCGCTTTGAAGGTACCGTAATACTTCGTTACGTTGACGACGGACAATTCCTGACCTATGCCCATAGTTATCTCCGTTAATAGTTCTTATGTGTTCTTTATAACAATTAACGAAGCAAATGATGAGCTTTGAAAACTTTTAGATCATAGCCATTTTTGTGTATCAAAAGCGTGCAAAATTAACATATTTGCCTGATATAACAATATGTTAGTATTTTGAGATCTAGATCACACTGTCTAAAAAATGGTCTAAATTGGTGCCTATTTTGATCACTTTTTCCAAGGAGAAAGTGCAACATTTTTAAATATTTTTGTTGTATCTTCAAACATAAGACAAGTATTTTTCCAATGGCCGCATACCCTCTATTTCACCATCAAATTCTCCCCTCCACGCAAGCAAATCCAGATTGTCGTTTAATTCACAACCATGCGCTTTTCTAAAACAAAGAACCTGATGCCATTGGCGACATCAAGCCACTAAATAGCATCAGGTTCAATATAAAGTCTTCTAGGAGTTAGGCCTTAAAAAGGCGCATTCCTAGCTTTTTCCCATTAGAAGGCATAGCTTACGTGGGCATTAATTGCATAGTCATCAG
>CAVHVI010000014.1:0-23146 GCA_963639245.1 Bacteroidaceae bacterium | reverse complement strand
AGTGCAGTGCATCATTTTTGGTTATGGTGCCTCCTATCATCTTGAGCATGTGCCATATGTAATATGTAACGAGAGCAATGAGAGTTTGGCCTATGAGCTTGAAAATGAACTCCTTCATACCCCTAAATTTGAGCTTGCGGCCAATTGTTTTTCCAAAAAGTGCGTAAGAGAAAGCATAGAGCAGGGGCAGGGCTTAATTGGGATCTATATTGGCAGTGATTTTAAGCGCACTCACCAAATCTTTGTGGTAACTGATGCAAGAAATACTGCCTCAGCTAATACTGCTGAGAGCTATGTGGCTGCAATTATTGAAAAGATTAATGATGATGTTTACGGCAAAAGTGCCATTAGCATCAACTCAAGGTATCTTTATAACGAGAATAATTACACTCGTTTTACTATTTTAATAGGCATGACCTTGGCTTTATCGGTAATTCAGGTGTTACTTTTAGCCTCATTATCTGTATCCCGTGAAAAGGAGGAGGGATCATATGACATGATGATCATGACGCCCTCACGCATCTTTGAGATGCTTATTGGTAAGGCAATAGCACCGGTGATAATTGCTATGTTGCAGTCGCTAATGCTCATTGCCATATGTAATTTCTATTTTGAAATACCGCAAAGAGGCAATATTTTTGCAATTACCGCCTTAATTGCTATCTTCTCTTTTGCCATCGTAGGTATTGGCTTTGCTATTTCAACCTTAAGCAAAACCACCATGCAATCATTAATTACAGCGTTTTCACTATGCCTTATCTTTATCATGTCATCAGGCCTGATAACGGCGGTAGATGGCATGCCTTCGTGGTTTAAGTTAGTTGCCTACTGCAATCCTTTATATTATGGGATTAATGCCATGTGGGAGCTTTATCTTGAAGGCTATGGCTTTAGCGACATTAGCAACAATTTAATTCCGCTTTTGGGAGTGGGCGTTATTACTATGGGGATAGCCTCCTTGCTCTTTAAGCATAAGATTGACTGATATTTTTAAGCGTTTTATAGGCTAAAGGGCCTTCTGCAAATAAGTACCGTTTTAATTTATCGGTATATCCTCTATAATTCACGACAGTGCCCGTAGAGTCTCAAAGCTTATTCGGGCTGGTTGTTCATAACCTGAGCACAATTGCATCAGGCCTTTTGAAAGAAGAAATTATGCTTAGTGATACTCTAAGAGAGGGAGCCCATGGCAGGATCTTTAAGATCTTGTTTTGGATCATCATCCTTTCATTCGTGTTTGCCGGTGTTGGCAATTATCTAATTCCTAAATTAAATACCGATCCTGTCAAGATCGGTGACTTCAAGGTAAGCTCTCAGGATTGGACGGAGCAGTACAACCGTCGTACTCAGGATATGCAGCGAACCTATGGTCCACAGGCAACTGAGCTTTTGGAGGATAAGAATGTTGTTAAAACTTTGCATATGCAGGTTTTAGAGAGCATGATTGACTCCATCGCCCTCAATGCCGCTACCTATGAGCAGGGAATACGCATTGGTGATGAGCAGGTTAAGGACAATATTCGTCGTAATCCAGTCTTCTTTAAGGACGGTAAGTTCAATAACGATTTATATCTAGCCTCAGTTCGTAATATTGGTGCCTCTCCTGAGTATTATGCCGAGCAGGTACGTATCGGTCTTTTGGCAGATTCCATTAGAGTACCAGTAACTCAGCTCTCATCAATTCCTATGCCCTATGAGCTTTCTGCTATTTCCAAGCTTTTTGCTCAAGAGCGCACTGTTGATCTCTATACCTTAAATCCCTTAGCACTTAAGGATAAGGTCAAGGTATCTGATGATGAGGTGAAGGCTTATTATGATGCACATCATAATGAGTTTATGGATCCTGCTACCGTTCGTTTTAACTATGTAGTTATCTCACTTGAGGATCTTAAAAAGAGCATCTCCATTGATGATAAGACCGCTGAGGATTATTACAACATGCATCAGGATGAGTTCACTTATCCTGAGGAGCGTGAATGCTCTCATATCCTAGTTAAAAATGGCGATGATCAAGAGAAGACTGTATCCGCCATTGAGCAGGGCTTAAAGGATGGTAAGAGCTTTGAGGAGCTAGCCAAGGAATACTCTGATGATGCCAATACCAAAAATGACGGTGGCGTCATGGGTAAATATCAAAAGGGTAAGCTTGCATCAAATCTTGATGCTGCCTTATTTGAGCTTAAGAATGTTGGTGATGTCTCCAAGGTCATAAACGATCAGTATGGTGCGCACTTCATTAAGCTTACTGGCATTACCGTAGCTCACGTTCCTGCCTTTAAGGATATTAAAGAGGATGTGGTTAAGGCTGCTACCAATGAGCAGGCTCGCAAGGATTATGATGAAAAGGTCCAGACCTTAACTGACGTATCCTTTGAAAATCCTGATTCTTTAGATGCTACCGCCAAGGCCTTAAATGCTGAAATTAAGGATTCTGGTGATTTGGTATACGGTGACACCAAGGCTCCTTGGCCTCTAAATACTCAAGAGCTCCAAAAGGCTGCCTTTAAGGAGGAGAACCGTACCTCTGGCACCAACTCTCAGGCAATTTCCTTATCAGATGAGGCTGCCGCAGTTATTAATGTCACCTCTTATAGAGATGCTAAGCTAATTGCATTTGAAAATGCCAAAGAGCAGGCAACTGAGCTTGCCTTTGATAGTAAGGCTGTAGCTGAGGCAGACAAGATCTTAGGCGAATTTGCTAAGGTCGTGATTGCTGATGAAAATGCCGCTGTGCCATCTGATGTAACTGTACGCAAGGATGTTGTGATCGCTCGCTCATCTCAGGACATTTCTCCTGAGTTTTCTCAAAACGTGTTTGCAATGCCCAAAGATGAGGGCAAGTCTTATACCATTGGTACTGACAAAGGCAATGCTGTTTTAGCCGTGCTTAAGAAGGTCGGTGAGGATGGCTCTGCATCTGAGGCTGGGTACGAGAACTTTATTGCCTCACAGCTAGTGCAGATTAAGGGTGGCAATGCTACCAATATGCTCTATAAAGGTGCAAGAGAATTACAGAAGATCGAATATAATGATGACGCTATCAATATGGTCATCCAACAAGACGCTTCTGATAAATAAAATAGCACTTAAATAGTGCAAACATAACCCCAAGGTATTTTTATCTTGGGGTTTTTGCATTAAAATGGGGACAACAAGAATTACAAATATTGGAAATAGTATATGAATTTACATGAATACCAAGCTAAGGAGATCTTCAAAAGCTACGGTCTCCCGGTAGCTGACTTCAAAGTAAGCTCCAAGGCAACAGGCATCGGCAAGGGCGCCTATGAATTATCTCCAGGTCCTTTCGTGTGTAAGTGTCAGGTACACTCTGGTGCACGTGGTAAGGCAGGTGGTGTGGCTAAGGTTGACACTCCTGCAGAGGCTGAAGCCTTTGCCGCTAAGTGGCTTGGTCGCAATTTAGTTACTCGTCAGTCAGGACCTCATGGTTTGCCAGTAAATCGCATTCTAATTGAGCAGGCGGTTGATGTTGAAAAGGAACTCTATGTTTCCTGCGTGATTGATAGAGCAAATGCTGCCTTAATGGTGATTGCCTCTGCCGCAGGTGGTATGAGCATCGAAGAGGTTGCCAAGGATTCTCCTGAGAAGATTTTAAAGGAGAGGATCGATCTTATGGTTGGTCCTACCGTGTATCAAGGACGCGAGCTTGCTTATAATCTTGGCTTAACAGGCAAGCAAGTAGGTGAGTTTGTAAAGATCTTTAAGGGCATTGTGAAGATGTTCTTAGATAAGGATCTGTCTTTAGTTGAGATTAATCCTTTGGTGGTGAAGGATGATGGGCACCTACAGTGCCTCGATGCCAAGATTAATATCGATTCCTATGCCTTGTATCGTCACCCAGAGCTTCAAGTCATGGACGATCCATCTCAGGAAGATCCGCGTGTAGCCCGTGCTGTTGCTGCAGGCTTTTCCTATGTACCGCTTGAGGGAACCATTGGTTGCTTAGTTAATGGTGCCGGTCTTGCCATGGGTACTATGGATATCATTAAGAATCTTGGTGGTGCTCCTGCAAACTTCCTCGATGTAGGTGGTACAGCATCAAAAGAGCGCGTTAAGGAGGCCTTCAAGGTTATCCTAGAGGATCCTAATGTTAAATGCATTATGGTTAACATCTTCGGCGGTATTGTTCGTTGTGACATGATCGCAGAGGGTATTAAGGGCGCAGTTCAAGAAATTGATACTAAGGTACCGGTGGTGGTACGTCTTGAGGGTAACCACGCAGCCGTCGGTCAGGATATTTTAAATGGCTGTGGCTTAAATATCGTTTCAGCACGCGATCTAAGACAGGCTGCCGCTTTAGCGGTGAAGGCTGCACAGGAGGCTTAAGGAGTAATCATGAGTATTTTGGTTAATAAGGACACCAAGGTTATCTGCCAAGGTATCACCGGCTCTCAAGGCACCTCACACTCAGAGCAAATGCTCGCCTACGGTACTAAGCTTGTTGCAGGTGTAACTCCAGGTAAGGGCGGCCAGACTCATTTAGGCGTACCTGTTTTTGACACCGTAAAGCAAGCTAAAAATGCAGTTGGTGCAGATGCTACCATGATCATGGTGCCCCCTCCCTTTGCTGCCGATTCAATTTTAGAGGCCATCGATGCAGAGATCCCTTTGATTGTCTGCATTACTGAGGGAATTCCTGTTTTGGATATGCTAAAGGTCAAGGAGAAATTACGCAATTCTAAGAGCGTACTCATTGGACCTAATTGCCCTGGTATTTTGACTCCTGATGAATGCAAAATCGGTATTATGCCATCTGAGATCTTCAAAAAGGGAAAGGTTGGCATAGTTTCACGCTCTGGTACCTTGACCTATGAGGCCGTGAAAGAGACCTCCGATGCAGGCTATGGTCAGTCTACCTGTATAGGTATTGGCGGTGATCCTGTGCAGGGCTCAAATTTCGTGGATATCTTAAAGCTATTCCAAGATGATCCTGAAACTGAGGCTATTGTAATGGTAGGTGAAATTGGTGGTACTGCTGAGCAGGATGCTGCCGCTTTCATCAAAGCTCATGTAACCAAGCCTGTTGTTTCCTATATTGCAGGCGCTTCAGCTCCTAAGGGACAGCGTATGGGGCATGCCGGAGCCATTATCTCAGGTGGTGGTTCAACTGCAGCCGAAAAGCGTAAGGTCTTAGAGGAGGCTGGAGTTACCGTCGTTGATACCGCCGCGGATATCGCTGATGGCATCAAGGCTGCAACTAATTGGCCTTTTGCTAATTAGCCTTTAATTCCTACAGATCCTCTAATTAGGAACTGTATATGCTACCTCCGTATTTGGAGGTAGCATTTAAGAAATGTTCCTTTTAAGATGACTTTATCTTTCTAAAACGGGATCTCTGCTCTAGCTGATGCTGGAACTTCAATAAAATAATCGCCTTCCTCACCCTTTGATGGGGTAGGAAATTTACGATCATCTTCAACATAAAAGTCCATTACGGTCATAAGACAATCTAAAGCAGAATCGTGTAATTCATCCATCGACCAGATTTCTGTGAATGCCTCGGGAACATCTCTAAACTTTACAATGAACCCGCCCATATTGTTTGAGTAAACATAGGCAGGATATGCTAGATTTTCCATAGCAAAACCTAAAATACTAAATTATATTTGAACATCGGGAAGTTTACCTAGAGCCTTTAAAGCATCTTCAAATAGCTCAATGCTCACGGCCCCATTGCCTAGAAACATATTATTAACAATAAAACTGCTAACGCCTAATAGATTGGCAATATCTTTTTTATTTACATGCTTTTCTAGCATGGTATTCCAAAGCAAAATTCTAAGTTGCAACATGATAAGCATAGATCATACATAACTCCTAGAGAGTATTAGCTCTATGGTTATAGGGCTGTGTAAACTATTATGGATGAGGGACAATTACCTTGACCTTTGCAGTTCCTTCACTTCCACATAGACTCTTATATAATGCTCCGACAACCTCCTCTAGCTGCTTATCAAGCATAAAAGGATAATTGATAATTAGCATACCTGAGCCACACATACCACGGATCTCGTCTTGCTTTTCAACGCATAGCTCTGCCTGTAATAAGGGCATATTTAAGCGGCGAAGCTCCTGAGTAAGCTCCTTTGAATGATCGGAGAGTCTTCCAAGTACAGGGTACCATACCGCGTAAATTCCAGTAGCCCAACGCTGAAGGCCTTTTTTAATAGCCTTAACGGTCTCATAATATTCGTTTTTCTCCTCATAGGGCGGATCGATAAAGCACAGTCCGCGACGAGGTGTAGGGGGTAGTAAAGCACCGATCGCTTCAAGACCATCTCTCTTTTGCAGATTAATTCTATGATCACGATGGAAAAGCTGTTTTAGACTTTCAAACTCAGTAGGATGCAAATCGATAAAGGTCAGCTTATCCTGATCACGAGATAATTTTGCCTCAATATAAGCAGAGCCTGGCATGAGGTGCTCCCCCTCTTGCTTTAGCTTTTCTAAAATTTGGTAATACTCCGGCACTAGGCGCTGAAGATCACGATTGGCGATGATCTTGGAGATACCAGTTTTAAATTCCTCATTTTTTTGAGCAAAGGTGGAATCTTGAGAATAGACTCCTGCACCTGAGTGCGTATCAAGAATTGAAAAGGGCTTCTCTTTAGTTGCTAGGGCACGCATAAGAAGGCATAGTGTCATGTGTTTGATGATATCTGCGTGATTACCTGCGTGAAAGCCGTGACGATATGAAAGCATGTTTTATCCATAAAAACGCGGCATAAAGCCGCGCAAGTTAATAATTTTGCTTTATTGTAGCAAAGTTAAATATTAGTGGTAGTACTCACCACCTGCTAGGAAACGCTCCTCATCAAGAGAATGTAGAAGTTGCTTCATTCCAGGATCAAAGACGTTATGCTCAAAGTCAAATAAATCCTCTTGCACCATGGCATTGATACACTTGCCAACTAGGATACCGGTGTCATCAAAGATCTTCTCCATAGAGAGTTCACATTCAAAATAAGCAATAGAGCCTGAAATAAAGGGGATCTTAAATTGCTCGCTAAAACCAGGAGTGATACCAGCCCACTTAAATTTATCACCAACATCTTTACCATGGGCTGAACCTACCTTCTTAAGATTGGTGATTAAGTCTTTGTTAGGCAAGGCAATAACATATTTGTGTGTATCAAGAATATTTTGGGAGGTGGTGTGATTTCTATCTAAAACAACCAGAGGCTCGTCCATATTGTAAAGAGTATTCCAAGCAGCAGTCATAACATCGTACACGCCATCTTTGCTAATGGTTGAGATGTTAATTGTTTGGCCACCACCTAACAGACGAAATACCTGCTGAAGATCAATTGCTTTATAGGACATAGCGCGTTTCCTCTTGAAATTTACATTGCCTCATTGTTACACAAAAAGCGTAAATAGGATAAGCTTTAAGTGCAATTTATTAAGTCGTAGTAAACTGAGAGCAAAATCGCATTAGGTGCATGCTTCTAGGGAAATTATTTACCATAGTGTTCATATAAGGCTACATTTATGTATATCTCATATCAACCAGGTGCCAATGGCATTGTCTACGCAGCATTAGTATCTTCTGTTAGAAAGGACGGTAAGGTTACCCGTGGGGATGACACCATATATCTTGGGAGAGTATTGGATAAGGAGCACCTTATATTTAGAAATAGGAAGGATGGTATTTTTGCATTAGATCCTAAAAGCCATGAAAAAATACCAGCTCCTGCTGACTTTGTTGCAAGCACTCCGCGTAAAAATGCTAGACAAGCTGAACGCTACCTAGATTTTGGAGATGTATTCTTCCTAAAATCCTTTATGGAGCAAAATGGAGTAGAAAAACTTATTGACGCCATTGGATATGGCAATAAGGATTCCATTTGGTCTTTGCTTTGCTATTACATGTTAACCCGCTCTACCAATTGCCATTGCAATACTTGGTGGCAGGGTAATGTTAGCTGTGGATATTACCCTAAGGCTAATCTCATCTCTCAGCGCATAAGTGATCTGCTTACGACTATAGGTAGAGAAGCTACTATTCAACGATTCTTTAGCGAATACATCCCTTTTATTCGCCAGTTATCAAAATCTGTGCGCAAGCAAAAAGAACAGTCTGGACAAACAAAAGATAATGAAACAGATCTTAAGGTTGAGAAGGGCGATTGCATCCTCATCGATAGCACTGGCCTTCCTAACTGTATCCGTTTTCCTCTTACAGCGGTTAGCAATCACAATGGCAAGATCAGCAACGAAGTACGCCTGATATACGTTGTACAACAAGGTACTGGGCTACCTATCTACATGCGATATGTACCTGGTAATGTCATTGATGCCTCTACCTTGATCACTACCATGCGCGAGCTTAAGGCGCAGAAGGTTGATATCAAATTTGCAATCTTAGATGCAGGCTACGTGACTGAAGCCAATCTAAAGGAGCTTATCGAAGCTAAAGTCTCATTCTTATCCCGTTTACCTGACAATAGAACCTTATTCAAAGAGCTGGTAAAAGAATATGGAGATGAGCTTGATAATGAGGATAACCTAGTGCGTTATGGTGAACGCCTAATCTATCTCAAACGCTTTGAGCGTGAGATCATTCCGGGCCACAAGGGATATGCCTATCTTGGTTTAGATTTGGCCGAGCGTAGCATGTTGCAAAAGCAGATAGCCCGTCACGCCAACGCTGATGATCTCTCCATTGCAGAAGTCAAAAAACAGATGAAGAACAAAGGGATATTCTGTCTTGTTTGCTCTAGACCTATTGCTGTTGAGAACATCCTCCCACTCTACTATACCCGTCAAGATGTTGAACAAGTTTTTGATATCAGCAAAAACTATGCATCAATGTTACCGCTATGCGTTGAAAGCGAAGAGACTTTCCGCGGTCACCTTTTGATGACATTCTTGGCTACGGTTGTTCAGCGTCTAATTCAACTTAAGGCCCAAACAAAGCAATGGTCATTAGATGATTTGTTCACAGTTTTACGCAACCAGAAGTGTAAGGCTTTTACAGACGTTATAATTCCCCAAGAGGCTACCAAGAAGCAGAATGAAATCTATAAAGTCTTTGGAATTAAAATTCCTAAAACTATATTTGCTACTATTAGCCCAGTCGTAGACTAAAGAACTGAGCGGGAACTAAAACTAATTTAAAAAGGATCTGAATCTAGCCCAAAAGCAAATACATTGAAAAAAAGTCACATGTCAATGTCATATCTCGAATTTGCATAGCTTAATTGCCAAATAAAAGCTAAATAGCTAGAACCTGAACTCAAAATGTTAAGTCACATCACACTGTGAGCAAAATCACATATGCTGTAGTAAGATCCATCCTAAATTTAGCCGACAAATTTAATGCATGATGATCACCTTAGAAAGTTGTTTTAAGTCTAATGACGTATCGCGATTATTAGCTTTTATATTTTTAACTCTGCTGTTTCTTTTAGGACTATATATCTACCGCGACTTTGGACTTACCTGTGATGAGCCCCTTGACAGAAATACAGCGATTGCTAATTTAAAATATGTGCTCAGTTTTTTGGTAAGCGATGATACTGCTCGAAATATTATTCCAGGCTTTGATGCTATAAAATCGTTAGATGATTTTGTCGATCACGACTATGGCGTTGTCTTTCATCTTCCAGCTTACATTATCGAGCTATTGTTTTATAAGGACAATTATCAAGAGGCCTTTAAGGCACGTCATCTTTTAAACTTTATCTATGTATATGTAGGTCTCATAGGTCTTTATGCCGCAGTGACTACTCTTTTTAAAAAGCGCATCCTAGGCTTGATTGCGGTCATACTCTTTCTTTTAGCTCCTAGATTTTTTGCAGAAAGCTTTTATAACGGTAAGGATTTAATTGTAGTTGCCTTTGCCTGTATTAATCTTTATACCTTAGTACGCCTATTAAATAATTCTTCATTAGCTAATTTAGCTATGCATGCCTTATCCACAGCGCTCATAGTTGATACCCGCATCATTGGTGCAGCCTACCTTGCAACAACCCTAGGACTGCTATTTGTTAAAGGTATCTTAAGTGGAAATTGCAAGCATATGCTAAAGCAGATGCTTATTTACGCAGCATTATCCTTTGTATTGATTGTGATATTTTTCCCATATCTTTGGGCAGATCCCATAGGACGCTTTATTGGTGTATTTAAGTCCATGTCCGCCTTTCGTCATGATGGTTTGATCCTCTTTGATGGTGGCTTTCATAGCGTGCATGATGTACCTAAAAGCTATGTGCCGGTTTTTATTGCAATTACTCTGCCTCCTTTTATCCTAGCTCTATTTATTTTAGGAGTCATATCCTATCTGCAAGATAGTGTGCAGCTATTTAAAAGGGCGGGACTTAAGGCTTTAAATAATCAAAAATCCTTGTATTTACTTTATGCTTTGGTGATCATCGTTGGATCAGTAGGTAGCGTTATTGTTTTACACTCATCTCTTTATAACGGCTGGCGTCAGCTTTATTTCCTATATCCTGAGATGATCGTGTTTGCATGCTTGGCAATTACAAGCGCTTGCTCACTACGCTCAAAATTTTCTAAATATCTT
The DNA here is from genome assembly GCA_963639245.1 of Bacteroidaceae bacterium. Lineage (GTDB taxonomy): Bacteria > Pseudomonadota > Gammaproteobacteria > Enterobacterales > Succinivibrionaceae > Succinivibrio. The sequence continues at coordinate 12,597 of CAVHVI010000014.1, read as the reverse complement.
GCCCGTGCCTACCTTGGCCTTTGTATTTTGGGTGCCATTTCATCCTTGGCTTTTATTATAAAAACTCATCCTTATCAAAACGTATATTTCAATAGCTTTGCTGCAAAGCCATGGACCTCAAACTATGATGTTGATTATTGGGGCAATGCAACTCATTTAGCTTATGAGTTTTTATTGAAAAAGGAGCCTAAAACCGTATTTTATTGCCATGAAAGCATGATCTTTAGAGCAAACCGCAATGGTCTTAGAGCAGATGATTTAGATCGTTTGGTAAAGGTACCCTGCAATATAGCTAAATACCGTATTAATAACTTCTTTGGACGTGATGAACAGGACTATATAAGATTAAGAAGCCTTAAGGGACAGCGCGTATTTACACTTAAGGCCTCAGGTGAGACTATTCTTGAGGTAATAGAATATAAGCCGCAATAAAATCAAGGGGATGAACGTCATCCCCTTTTAAGGCTAATTGAGCTCAGTAAGGTCAAAGCCTTGACCATTAAAGCTCCATTCATAGCCGGTGTTATTAAGATTACGCATGAGCGTTATCTTGTTATCTGAGATTTCAAACTGAGTATCACCGCAGATATCCATTCCGATAGGATTTACTATGCTCCACATCGTATTTTTAGTGAGGCTTACAATATAGAGCTTGCCATTGGTAAACTCACCTTCAGCACCCGTAGGATAGTGACGACCTCCTAATATCAGCTCGTCAACTCCATCTCCATCAAAATCATGCTGGGCTAGGTAGTATTCCTCACTTGAGGAGACGGCACAAACTCTAAGCGTATCATCACACACAGAAGGATCGTTAGTCTGATGCATATTGTAAAAGTCGACAGCATAACTTAAGGATTTTGCAGGGCGGCCGATCTCAAGCTTATAGTGGCCATGATCGTTTAATAAGACGATACGCGCTTTGATATCCTTAGATTCATAGGCGGCAATCATCAGTTCCTCGTATAAGGAGGGCGCATGCTTGGCTGCATCATAGGGACCTGCAATTATTTTGGCACCTGGCAAAAATACCTTATGCCCACTAGCTTCCACCTTATTCTTATTGCTTTCAATTTTTTGCTCGGATACCTCAATCTCAGGAGATACGGCAGCAACCATAGGATTAACAATAGGATCTTTGTAGTGCTCAACAAAATAGCTATTACCAACCTTAGAGACCTCTTTATAAACCTCTAAGGTTTCCTCATACCAACTAAGTAAGCATTCAACGGTGGTACAATCTCCGCGTAGCTTAAAACGCATTCTGGCAAAATTCTTCAAATCATCAGAATTGCCAGATGCAGTCCTAGCTTTTTTATAATAGCCGTTAAGCTCATCATCTAAGGCACCAAGCGCAGAAACTGAGCAAATCTGCTCTTCGGCATAGCTACTAGCCTTAGCACAATCAAAGGATACTGCATTGGTGCTTGGCACTTCTAAGATACAAGCTAAAGCAAAGGTTATAGCAGAGCATGCTTTTATTTTCATATAAAAATCTCTCCTATGCCTGAGAGGCCTCGTATTCCTTAGTACGCTGCTCAAGTTCTTCAGACTTTTCAAGCCATTGCATTTCAAGCTCATCATTTAAATCTGCAAGCTCGGCACGCTCCTTTAAGAGGCTCTCTACCTTTTCCTTATCTTTTTCATAAAGGCTAGGATCGGCAAGTGTATTATCGAGCTCTTCAAGCTTTTTACGATTAACGGTCATTTTTTTATCAAGCTTTTCAATTTCAAGCTTTAAAGGACGCAATGATTGTCTAAATTCAGCATCAGCCTTCTTTTGATCGCGATTTTTTTTACCACTTTGTTCCGAATTTACCTGCTCAGCCTGAGCCTTAGAGGATAAGGATGGTCCCTTACTAGCACGCTTTTGCTCGGCATATTCACGATTACGTTGCGTCAAAAGCTTCTGATAATCATCAAGATCTCCTGAAAACTCATCAATGTGGCCATTATCAACTAGCCAGAACTTCTCTGAAATAGCCTCTAAGAGATAGCGATCATGAGAGACAAGGATCAAAGCGCCAGGATAGGAGGCAAGGGCTACCGATAGGGCTTCACGCATATCAAGATCTAGATGGTTGGTAGGCTCATCTAGGAGTAGTAAATTAGGCTTTTGGTAGGCAACAAGGCATAGGGCAAGACGTGCCTGCTCACCACCAGACATGGTCTTCACGGGAGCTAAGGCCTTATCACCAGAAATGGAGAAGGAGCCAAGATAGGATCTCAGATCTTTATCCTTAGCTTTAGGATCAAGGGCTCGCATATGATCAAGTGCGGTACTCTCTCCCTTTAAGCTCTCAAGCTCATGCTGTGCAAAGTAGCCAATCTTTACTCCTTTGCCAAGAGTTACTGTGCCATGAACTGGAGATAGGGCTTGGCAGAGTGTTTTAATAAAGGTTGATTTACCTTGACCGTTTCTGCCTAAAAGACCTATGCGATCACCTGCAAGCAACATCAAATTGATATTTTTAACGATGATGTCGTTTTCAGAATAACCGGCATCTAAATTAGTGAGGGTTGCAAGCACATCAACGGTTCTTTCTGGATCTTGAAAGGCAATTGAATAGGGGGACTCCTCTTGAGTAACTGCCGTAAGCTTTAAGCGATCGATGGCCTTTAGCATGCTTTGAGCCTGCTTTGCTTTAGAGGCCTTATAACGAAAGCGTTCAACAAAGCGTTGCATATGTGATAAGGCAGCCTCTTCTTTAGCACGGGCTGCCTTTTCATTGCGGATCCTATCTGCTCTTAATACCTCATAGGCTGAGTAATTCCCAGTATACATAATGAGTTTGCCCGCCTCAAAATGCATAATATGCGAGGCAAAGCGGTCTAAAAAGTCACGATCATGAGAAATACATAAGACTGTGCCCTGATAGGCTCTAAGCCAATTTTCAAGGAAGATCACTGTATCCAAATCAAGGTGGTTAGTAGGCTCATCTAATAATAAGAGCTTTGATTTACAGATAAGTGCCTGCGCCAAGTTTAGACGCATTCTCCAACCACCTGAGAATTCCTTTACCGGCTTTTGCATTTCCTCCTCAGAAAAGCCTAAGCCATGCAAAAGCTCCTGCGCACGTGATTTGATGGTCCATTCACCACCTAAGCCTAAAGCCTCCTCGGCAAGTGCAATCTTATCGCCATTACCCTCAAGATAAGCCTTGTCACGACGCTCACGTAGCTGCATTAATTCGTGATCACCTTCAATTACATATTGCTCGGCGCTGATATCAAGAGCTGGAGTTTGCTGGGCAACTGAGGAAATGGTCATATCCTTAGGAACTGTAATTGAACCACTTTCGGATTGAGCATCTCCCATAATCGCGGCAAAAAGTGAGGATTTTCCACAGCCATTACGACCAATGACGCCAACCTTTTGGCCAGGATAGACAACTGCATTAGCGTGATCGATAAGCACACTAGTGCCACGCATTAAAGTAAAGTCAGAAATTGAGATCATAAAAAAGGCCTAGGTAGCACCTAGGCTACATGCTTAATTTAACTTTTTATAGGATTGAGTAAGAGTTACACCGGTGTTAACTCTAATAATTCTTATAGATAAAACAGGATTACCGCCAGTTTTCTTTACCACGCTTACAGCTAGATAGGGAATATCACGCTGACGACATTCACGTACTGTACGCGGGATAACAGTAGAGGATCCTGCATTTTGCGCAACGCTTGCAACATTGGCATCAGATACTGGATTGAAGCTTCCTGAATTTTTAATGGCAGCTTTGATCTCCTCTGATACATCATTGACACAATCTTGGTATTCATCAGGAATTACCGTAGGTGCCACGAAAATATTTCCATGATCAGCTGAAAGCTTAGCAATTAAGCTTGAGGCTAGCTCATAGGCAATGCTCTTAGCTTTATCTCCATATATTGCAGGGCAGGTTTGACGTCCAGAGGCCGTTGCATATTCAGGCATAGTGGAAATTGCCTGAGCAGTGCCTTCATCAACTGGAGGTAAATTGCCTGTACCAATGGTGTCGTCCTCAGTTGCTGTATTGGCAAGGGCTGTCTGCTCATCTGCTAAGGCTTTTTGCTCATCAGGAGATAAAGGTGCTGGGGATGCTTGAGTCTTGTCAATTAAGGTTGCATTGGTACCCTTGATAGTCTCACCTATTTTTACGCTAGCATTTTTGCGCTCAAGAGCTTCCTTAGATTTCTTTGTGTCTTGGGCTTTGCCTTGAGTTTTATTTTGATGCTTGCCTTTGGCAGTTGCATCCTCAACTACCGCATTTTTTGAGTTGGCATTCATTTTCTGCTCTAGCTCATCTAAGGTAGAGCAACCCCACAAAGCGGTGAGGCCTAAGCTTAAAACAAGGCTTTTATAAAAAATGTGTTTCATTAGTTATTAACGGGAAAGCCGCCTAATGCTAAATTGCCACCTGCGAGGAAATGCATATGAATATGCGGAACCTCCTGATTACCATCAGGGCCTACGTTAAAGATCAAGCGATAGCCAGATTTAGCAACTCCAAGATCTTCTGCAATCTTACGGGCAACGGTGAATAGATGGCCCATAAGCTGTTCATCCTCAGGCTCGACGTCGGATACAGTAGGGATGGGCTTATTAGGAACAATTAGAATATGATGCTTAGCCTTTGGAGCAATGTCATAGAAAGCGGTAACAAGATCATCCTCATAAACCTTTTTAGAAGGGATTTCACCTTTGATGATTTTGGTAAATAGGGTTTCCTCAGCCATATCAATCTCCAATATTTTTTTTATGTCTGTCATATTTCTTGTTAAAACAGACTACAATTTGCTCCGTAAAGTATATCACTTAGATCCCATTACTGATGAACGCGACAGCATCTTACGAAATAAGCATAGTAATACCTATTTGTTGCCAAGCAGAAAGCCTCCCCGAGCTCTTCTTGGCAATTGATGAGTATAAGGCCAAAGGATCCTTATCCTTTTGCGTTATTTTTGTAAACGATGCTTCCACTGATAACTCCGAGAGCCTTATTCGCAATTATTGTATGCGCAATAAGGATGCCTTCTTTTTAAATTTACTCACCCGCTCAGGACTTACAGCATCAGTAAAAGCTGCTATTGATAGGGTTAATTCAAAATATGTAGGCTTCTTTGAGCCAGAGCTTTTGTGTCCACTTGAGACCTTTGATAAGCTCTATGCCATGATGGCGGATGCGGGAATGGCCTGTGGAGAGCGCGAATTGCCCAAAAGCTTAAGCCTGCGTCGTTTTACTATCAAGCTCATGTCTGCCATTCGTCGTCGCATCACGCAAGATGGGATCCATGATGCATCTTGCCCCATAAAGCTTGCTAAAACCTGTCTTTTAAAAAATATGCCGTGGTTTTCAGGCATTCATTATTTACTCCCAGCCTTGGTTATTTTAAATGGAGAGCGGGTCAGCTCAATTACGGTAAAGACCTTACCTGATAAAAGTAAATCGCGTAAAACTACGCTTAGATGTGAAATTGTGCAGGGAAGCATAGATTTATTGGTATTTATGTGGATGAAATGTCGTTATATCAATCCTGCAATCAAGGATGGAAATCTCCCCGATAAGAGCAAGCATTAAGCTTATTTTTTGCAGGCTTTTATTTATGCAGTGCGCAACTTCCCGCTTTTATTTGATAAACTCATAGGCGAACAATAAAAAAGATGTAAATCATCCTATTAAGGAGAAAAAAAGAGAATGACTAAAGATGAATTAGTTACAAAAATGGCTGAAAAGTCGGGCTTAACTAAGGCTGAGACTAAGGAGGCCCTCAAGGCCTTGCTAGAAACGGTCAAGGAAACCTTAGCCTCTGGTGAGGAAATCTCCTTGGTAGGCTTTGGCTCATTTAAGGTAACTGAGCGCTCTGAGCGTCAAGGCAAGAATCCTGCAACTGGTGAGATAATTACCATTCCTGCCTCTAAGAGCCCTACATTTAAGGCAGGTAAGAGCTTTAAGGATGCTGTAAATCAGTAATTCTAAGCTAAAGCCTCCACACCTGGAGGCTTTTAAATTTTGACATTGTCCAAAAGCTTTTTCCTATTCCATGATATAGGTAAAAAAGTAGCATATACCTATGTTTCATCTAAAAGCGCCGCTTACCGTTTGTCTTTTATTTCTATTTTGTGCAGCCCCTGCGGTGCTAATGCGCGATCTCTCTACCGTAAATGAGCTAAACTATCTCTCTATTGCCAAGGACGCTCTAGACAATAATAATTTCTTCTTATTAGGAGGAGCGCAATATGCGGTGTCCTATCTGCCACCGCTTTATATCTGGGTGTGCATGCTAGCCTATGGCTTAGCAGGGATCAAAGCCTCCATCTTGCTTCTTGCTTTAAATGCAACGGCATTATGCCTGATGATGTTTCTTGCAGGCACATATTTTGCCAAGGGTTTATCTAAAAATTACCAGTACCTAACCATAGCCTGTGTGGTAGCAACGCCCTTTTTATGTACCACATCACTTGCTGTATCTCCTTATACCTTAAACGCAGCCTTTATCCTACTTGCAATTGCACTTTTATCAGATAGAACCTCATCCTTACTTGCGGATCCTGATAATGCGGTAAGACGTAAGAGAGATCTTTTAATTCCTATCGCCATGATGCTCTCCTGCTTAACTTTAGGTCCCTGGTGTTTTGTAATTGTTCCGCTACTATTAATTTGCGTGCTTTTAATAAAGCAAAGATTAAAGCTTCTATTTAAAATTTTCCCCTTAAGCTGGTGCTTGCATATTATCTCGGCCTGTTTGATTTGGATAGCCTTGACCATATGGGATGGAGGCTTAGATAATGCTCTTATTTTATTTATAGATTTACCCTTAAGCTTTTTATCTGGCATCAAGGGACATTTTCATGATCCTTTCTTTTATCTTTGGACCTTTGGTCTAATTTCACTTCCCATAGGTCTTGCCGCTATTTACTCAGGCATTAGAGTGCTACTACACGAAAAGTCACGCTGTGATGTAGCTTATCTCTTTGCTTTTTTCACTCCAGTTGTTACCTTAATAGTTGCAAGTTTATGTCAGGCACAATCTGATTTTTATGTATTAGTTGCATTGCCTACCTTAGGAGCGGTGCTCTCAAGATATTTAATGGCAGCAGGAGCAAGAGACAAATTAGTAAAGCTTTTATTAGTGCTAGGGCTACTACCATTTTCCGCTTTATTTGCCGCAGCCTACTTTTTAAATGACGATTTTCCGCTTTTAAATGGTACTTATGTAGTCTGTGCCTTCTTATTTATTCTCCTCGCAACTTTATTATCAGTAATTAGAGTGCTTACAGCCTCGGTATCAAATGGTATTGCTACCTTTGCTATTGGCATATTGGTGATGATCCTCACCCTAGGCTTTGCCATCCCCAATATCAATCCTTATTTCTCCCCAGAAATTGCGCTAAAAAAGGCGGAAGTTTTATCAAAGGATAGGGGAGTAAATAAGCTTTGCGTAATAGGCATAGCTAAGCCTTGGACCCTTGATCTAATAAGTAACAAGCTTGAGATAAGAGTTGTAAGTCATAAGGGCATGTTAGATAAGGACTGTCAGGGCTCATACCGTCTTATTGGCAGACCTGCATTAAAAAAATGGAAAGATTTAGATAATTTACGCAGGCAAGAAGGCGCTTTTATCATTGGAGAGGATGTTTTACTTGAGCCTATGCAGACAAAATCTAAAACTCCTGTTTGGTCAAAATACCGCATTAATTCTCTCTAGCCAAAAAAAGCATAGAGTTCTATTCAAATCGCATTTTAAATATGGAGCAACAAGTGGAATATCTTATTGATTCTCACTGTCATCTAGCCGATCTAACCTATGACAATACGCGCACGGTAGATGCCGTATTAGCCCGCGCTCGCGTCTGTGGCGTTACCCATTTCTTAACTGTAGCCTGTAGCACCAAGGACTTTGCTAAAAATCTTGAAATTGCCAAGGATAGGGACAATATCTATATTGCCTGCGGAGTACATCCCCTAAACCTTGAGGATGATCCTAATTGGTCTGAGGATGATTTAAAGCAGATCTTAGAGAATAAAAAGGTTCTAGCTCTTGGAGAATGTGGTCTTGATTATCATTATGCAAGAGAAACCCGCGAACTACAGCTAAAAAGCTTTGAGCGTCAGCTTGAGCTTGCCGTGGAGCTTAAAAAGCCCTTGGTAATTCATGCAAGGGAGGCGCATAAGGATACGCTCTCTCTTTTACGTGGCACTAATGCTCGTGATTGTGGTGGTGTCATTCACTGCTTTACTGATAGCGTAGATATGGCAAGAGAATGTCTAGATCTTGGCTTTTATATTTCCTTTACTGGGATCTCAACTTTCAAGGCCTCAGATAACGTAAGAGAGGTTGTTAAATACGTTCCTCTAGATAGGATGATGGTAGAAACGGATTGCCCGTATCTTGCGCCAATTCCTGTACGCGGTAAGGAAAATGAGCCTTGCTATGTGCGCTATACCTTAAAATTTATCGCTGATTTTTTAAATATAAAAGAAAGCATGCTAGCTGCCATTAGCTCTCAAAATTTTCAGGATCTATATAAGATAAAGCTTTTGGACCCCCCTGCCATTGATGGCAATGCCGATCTTTATAAGATTGAGAAAATTGCCAATACCCCTTTTGAACGTTAAATTAAAAAAAGGCAGCTTCTCAATTGGAGCTGCCAAAATTTAATAATAACGACTTGAGCTCTTGCGTTTTAATCTTGCAAATTGCGAGATTAAAAAGAAGAAAGAAACCAACAAGCCGCAGGCAAATATGATCACTAGCCATTGAGGCATTGATAGACCTATAAAAGACCAATCAAGCGGAGCACAGGTATCAAGTGGCTTGAACATAAAGGGCAAGATCTCATCTAGCTTTAAAAAGGATGGGAAGCTCGCTCTCAAACGACATTGAGCGCCAAAGCCGTTATTTAATGTAGCCTCATAATGCTCAAAGCTTACAGATAATCCCCACAGCGAGCTTGCTAAGAAGCCTGATGATGAGATAAACCTTATAAGCGCAGATCCTGCAAATAAAAAGCCTAAAAGACCACAAACTCCAAAGGCTAGAATGGCCGCACGTTCATAGACACAATTTACGCAAGGCTTGAGTCCTAAGCCGTACTGAAAATAAAGTGCGCAACCGTCTATTACAATTGCAAATAAAAAAAGCAGAAACCAACAGGCTCTGCATGAGGTGAAGCTTTTGATTAAACGAAGCACACTTATCTCCAAAAGGCTCCCCTAAGGGAGCCAATCAATAATGTTTAATGAGATCCTGCTGCACCTGAAAGCTCGGCTGCATGCTCTGCAACAGAGGACGGGATCCATCCCATTTGTTCAAATATAGGAGTGAACTCAGGAATGAGGAACATGGTGCATAACAGACCAACGATTGTCAGTACGATAGTATACGGCAAAGCCATCCACATCATGCGCATGTAGGGCAATTTTACCAACGGTGCAATAGCAGAGGTTAGCAAGAAGAGGAATGCTGACTGGCCATTAGGAGTAGCAACGGAGGGTAGGTTAGTACCTGCATTGATGGCAATAGCCAAATCGTTGTAGTGATCAGGAGTGATGATCTTATCTAATAGAGCATCGTGAACCTGCTCAATATAAATGGTAGCCACGAAGACGTTATCAGATACTGCAGAGATAATACCGTTTGCTAGATAGAAGACCGGGATCTGAGTGTCCTTAGGAATTGAGAATACCCATTCGATGAAAGGACGGAATAGATCCTGCTGCGCAATGATGGTCACGATGCAGAAGAATACGCATAGCAAGGCACAAAATGGCATTGACTCGGTAAAGGCATGACCTACCTCTTCTTCAGTGGTAACACCGCAGAAGGTGGTAGCAAGCACGATAATTGATAGACCAATCAAGCCTACAGCTGCAAAATGGAAGGCTAGTGCGCAGATGAGCCATACACAGCATACAGCCTGAATGATAAGGCGCATTTTATCGCGCATAGAGAGTTCAGCTGACTGGATCTTATCGCGCTCAACTAATACCTCATATACAGACTCAGGCATTCTAGCACCAAAGCCAAAGAGCTTGAATTTATCTAAGATGAAGCAGGTGCTATAACCAAAGATCATGACAGGCACGGATACTGGAGCCATACGGATCAAGAATTCCATAAAGTGCCAGCCGCAAACCTGACCTACGACGAGGTTTTGAGGCTGACCTACTAAGGTAGCCATACCACCGATGGTGGTACCAACTGCAGCAGTCATCAAAAGAGAGCGCAAAAAGGCACGGAATTTCTCAAGATCTTCCTTCTTATCAGCAGGCACAAAGGAATCATCAGAGAGACGGGAAGTAGCTGCATCGCCACAGATATGAGTGTGATACACACGATATAAGCCCATGCAAATTGCGATGATAACTGCAAGCACCGTTAGTGCATCAACGAAAGCTGCAAGGGTACCTGACACGATGCAAAATAATAGGGAAATTGCCGTTCCGTTTCTTACCTTAACTAAGATCTTAGTAAAGATGAAAAGCAAGAAATCACGCACAAAGTGAATACCACCTAGCATGAACATCAACAGCAAAATGACGTCGATATTGGCAATAAGCTCATGCTTAACACCGTCCATGGTGCACATGCCGATCACACAAGCCTCAAAGGCTAGTAGACCGCCTGGCTGCAATGGATAGCACTCAAGTGCCATGGCCAGTGTAAAGATAAACTCTGCGACCAGTGCCCAACCGGCCACAAAGGGGTTTATCCAAAATAAGATGGGATTGATGATTAAAAAGGCTACGATGAGGAGCTTATACCAGGGGGATGCTGAGCCCATGAAATTGAGCCCGAACGCTTTACCCGCCGTAAGAGAACCCGGCTGTGTCATGTTACTAATTGTCCTTTTCTTAACGTTTGGTCTGGTTGTACTTATAGGAAATTCTTTAAAAATCAGTTAATTGCATTCAAGCCGAAGCGTGAATTTTAATACCTTCGCGTTTATCTATTTGATTTCTAATAGAAAAGCCAGATTTATAATATTCAATCAGATTATAGCATTCACTAATGGTGTAAAAACTGTGCTCAATGTTGCAAAAATTAGACACCATTTCAAATAATGCTCTGAATTACCTAATAATTTGCATCAATATTTTCAAAATGAAAAGAACAAACTTCGTATATGCAATAAATTTGCATATATCTCCCAAAAAAAGAGCCTCCATACGGAGGCCCAAAGCTTCAAGTCAGAGATTTAGTTATTGAGGTAATGCGGCTCTATGAATAAGGCCGGCATTAATTAGTTGAGTAGTCATATCAGGAACTAGTACCCACACACAAAATAGTCCAACTAGGGTTAAAACTATGGTGTATGGTAAAGCCATCCACATCATTCTAAAATAAGGCAGACGAATGAGCGGGGCAATGGATGAGGTTAGCAAGAAGAGGAAGGCTGATTGACCATTAGGAGTTGCAACTGAGGGCAAATTGGTACCAGCGTTAACGGCAATTGCAAGCTCGTCAAACTGCTCGGCTGTAATAGTGCCCTGTATAAAAGCATCGCGTAGTTGCTCAATATAGATGGTAGCGACGAAGACGTTATCTGATACTGATGAGATAATACCATTGGCTAGATAGAAGATCGGCATATGGTATTCCTGAGGACAAGCTAAAACCCAAGAGATAATAGGATCGAATAGTCCGTTTTTAGAGATCACACATACTACCGCAAAGAATACGCACAGCAATGCACAAAATGGCATGGACTCGGTAAAGGCCTGACCTAATTCTTCTTCAGAGGTTCTTCCACAAAGGGAGGCCGCGAGGATAATAACACTAAGACCAATTAAACCTACGGATGCCAAATGGAAGGCTAGAGCTAGGATTAACCAGCAGAAAACTAAACCTTGTATTACTAAGGAGAGCTTGTCACGGCGAGATAGTTGTGAGGAATTCTTATCATCCTGCTCTTTTAATACCCTATATACACTCTCCGGCATTTCGGCGCCATAGCCAAATAGGGAGAATTTCTCTACGAACACACAGGTTAAAAGACCACATATTACGACTGGTACTGAAACCATAGACATGCGAAGTATATAATCGCCAAAATGCCAGCCGGCGATATTACCAACGATTAAGTTTTGGGGCTCACCAACAATAGTACAAATACCACCTAGGGTAGTACCAACAGCAGCATGCATCAAAATACTGCGCAAAAATCCTCTAAATTGCTCGACATCAGCTTTAGAGGCATCAGGAATTAGGTCACCATCCTTAACTGCTGCTGCAAGCTTTGAGCCTGAAACAGTTTCAATATAAAGATTATAAAGACCGATACCTGTAGAAATAATAATGGCAAGTACGGTTAGCGCATCCATAAAGGCAGAGATGGCACCAGATAGAAAGCAAAATAAAAAGGCTAGCATCACACGGGATCTAACCTTAACTAGCACCTTAGTAAAGATAAAAAGCAGGAAATCACGAATAAATCTAATACCTGCCACCATAAACATCAATAAGAGCAGGACTTCAAGATTGGAGCCTATTTCATGAGTAATATCAGGCATGTCACAAAGACCAATGACACAGGCCTCAATTACCAAAAGACCTCCTGCCATCAAAGGATAGCTCTCTAAAGCCATCGCTAAGGTAAAGATAAATTCAGCAATT
>CAVHVI010000013.1:0-25871 GCA_963639245.1 Bacteroidaceae bacterium | reverse complement strand
GGGTAACGGCAATAAGGCAGTGATCCGCGTAAAATAAGCAGGATTGAAATGAAATTTTAAGGCGCCGTGAGGCGCCTTTTAAATCTTAGCTATAAATTCTCTTAAAGTGCTTTAAAGTGCTTTAAAGCGCTCTCCAAGCTTAAGCCACAATTTTGCCATCTTCATTGTATCGTCATAGGTTTCAGCACCACCAGTGAAGCCAGCACGATGTACAAAGCTACAGTTTAAAAGACCAGATACTGCATCAAGCTTAGCACCATCAAGTCCTCTCCAGGCTAGGGGAGCTGAGCAACGGTTGCAGAATTTTAAGGCCTTAGATACCGGCAATGATTGCACGCGCCAACGCAGATTTCTATCAGGGTATACTGCTAATAAGCAATCCTTAAAGCGATCAGGATGAGAAAATACTGCTTGTGTCCAAGGAAGGCGCTCCTGCATCTCTAAAATAGGCCCACCTTGGTAAATCTCTAATACTCGCTCAATGCCTGATTCAGTAGTCAGTGCATTGATTGCGCATGGTATAAGAATTAGACGTAGCATCTTTACCGTGGCATTAAAGGCTCTATCCTGCTGCTCGCCCTTGTTTGAGGGCAGATTTTGCATGGCGACTATATAGGGAATGTCAGGTGAGCATTGATAAAACTCAGTAAGTCTATCACGTACGCCCCTTTCGCCTTCGGTAAAGGCATCGGCGATATCTGATACATAGGAGGTAAGCTGACCGTTATCATTGAGATCGATCATCTCCATGATCTCATTATCAATGCGTTTGAAAGCAGCATCGAGTACGGTATTAGATGGCTTAAAGGTGAGCTCACGTGAGGCTACCTTTTTTAAAAATTCACGGCCAAATTTTCTCCACATAAGGCCGGCGGTGGCATAACGGATCCCGTTTTCGCGAGTTAAGGTGAAGTCCTTGGAGTGATGATCATAGTGACGCTCGTCGTTTTTAAGCGAAACGTCGATGATCAAATCTGCTGTTTCTAATAACTCCTCATCGCGAGTTCTAATAATAGTTGAATTGTCGTAAAGATAGGTGATCACAGCACAAGCCGTGGTTTCATCGGCATGAAAGGTTCCGTCGTGGGTGGCAATTAACATGGAAAACTCCTTAGTCTTACCCATTGTAGCATGGACATTTGAGCTTTCCTGATGAAATAGTTGAACATGCTAAAATAGTCACAATAGAAATTAAGGAATTCACATGACAACTACACAAGAGTTGAAGGTTTATTTTGCTCCTATGGAGGGCTTAGCCGATCCACCGTTGCGTCGCGTGCTCTGTCCTCATGGAGGCTATGATTGGTGCTTTTCAGAATTTATTCGTGTAACTGATGAGGGCTTGTCTGAGAAAACCTTATTGCATGATTGTCCAGAGCTAAAAAATGGCGGTCGTACCCCTGATGGTACTCCCTGCAGAGTACAGCTTCTAGGCGATCACGCTAAGCTTATGGCTGAGGCCGCGCTTAAGGCCCAAAAGCTAGGCGCTTTAGGAGTTGATATTAATTTTGGCTGTCCATCACGCTTTGTGCATCATTCAGGATCCATGCTTTTAAAGGAGCCTGAACTTATTCATGAAATAACTGATGCGGTAAGCTCAGCCCTTGATAAAAAGACTATGCTATCTGTTAAGGTACGTGCAGGCTTTGCCGATAAAAAGGAGCTTCCTGAGATTTTAAAGGCGGTAGCGATAGATGGGGTTAATGAGGTGATCGTGCATTGTCGTACCCGATCAGAGCTCTATCGCAAGGAGGCCCTTGATTGGTCTATTCTAAAGCCTATGCATGAGCTCTTTCCGCAGGTAAATTTAGTTGCCAACGGAGATATAAATAGCCTTGAGGATGCTAAACGTTGCATAGAGCTTTCAGGCTGTAGCCATCTTATGTGCGGTCGCGGTGGCTTTATGATCCCTAATATTGCTAAGGTGATAAAGCAAGGTGCAGAGCCTTACGATATTGTAAAACGTCTTGAGGTTATGAAGGAGACGGCGCTTGAGTTTATAAATATGGGCGTGGAGCGTGAAAAGATCGTGCTTGATAGAACTAAGCAATTTTTAAGCTATGCCCGTATGGGCTCTGATGAGCTTAAGGATTTCTTTAAGCGCTTTTGCCGTTGCGCCAGCGTAAGTGAGTGTTTAAAGCTAATAGATGCTGAGATTGCACGCTACGCATGCTCTAAATCTTAAGAAAACACAAACTACAGCTATGAGAGCACCGGCTAAATTAAAGTTCTATCCTAATGCTTCGTAAATTATGAGGCCTTTTTGAAGATGTCGGACTTAGAAATGCAAGACTAGGATTAAGTCAGATTGAAAAGACGCATTTGATGGAGAACATTATTTACAATGAGCTTAGGATCCGTGGCTATCATGTGGATGTCGGTGTAGTTGAATACAATGAAACTTAAGCTGATGTAAAACGTGGTAAGAAGCAGTTGGAGATTGATTTTGTCGCTACAAAAGGCTGTGAGAAATATTATATTAAATCGGCTTTTGCCCATCCTACAGCTGACAAAGTAATTGAGGAACTGCGAGGTCTTTTACGTATTCCTGATTTCTTCCGTAAGATAGTTGTTATTAGGGATAACATCAAAGTACATCGTGATGAAAAAGGGATCATTACCATTGGGCTTAGAAATTTCTTGTTGGACAAAAATAGTCTAAGATTGTAACTGACATTTTATACCGTCTAAAATGGTTTCAAATATGCATACATAGTTTAAGAAACAGCTTTTTTAAGACGATAGATGGTGGGAGAGATTAGTGAATATGTTTTCTAAAATAAAACTAGGATGCGCTCTTTTATTAAGTGTAGCTGCCACAGTTGTAAATGCAGAAAATTTAGTTGAAGTGCGTAATGCTTTCTATCCTCCTGTTCCTGAAAATTGGACGCAAAAAATACAAAATAAAGAGGTTATTTATAGTGCTCCAGTGATAAAGACAGGAGAAGATCCAATATCTGTAGTTAAGCTTTCCTACTCGCGCGCCACTGCAGAAAAAACAGCTGAGAATCTTATAGACGATTTTATTAAGCTTAAGCACTGTGAGAATAAGCAAAAGATAGGTAAGGATTTCTTCATGACCTCATGCAAGCTTGCAAAGGTGGATGCTATTTTTGTAGGTGAGGTAAATAACATGTATCGCATTGAGGTACATGGGGTATACACTCCTGAGGCTAAGAGTATTGTAAACAAGTACCTAAACGATATTGTTAAAGGCAAGCGTACATTTAAGGATAGAACGGTTGCCGATCAAGAGAGCGCAGATAGTAAGGATGCATTAGGCACCATCGATGGCTAAAATAAAGGAGATCCTACGATCTCCTCTATGCTTTTTCATAATGCTCATTTAATCGCGCAGAACAGGGATCCAATTGCCATCCTCATGCTTGATCATAAAGACGTGATCGTTATCAGTAGAGCGGTTACCAAAGATTAAAATCATTCTGACAAAGGCAAAGGTACCATTGTCTTTTATTTCAGTCTTAACCACCTTAATATCCTTAAGGCCTCCTAGCTTTTTAGCCTCTTCGTGTCTATCCTGGTAAATTTTAGCTAAAACCTGAGTTTTTATTTGCAACGCAGTGCGTTCAGCATCTGTTTTAGGAACAGCTCTATCAATTCTGGTGATTTTGAAAGCCTCTGGAATATCTCCATCTAAAATAGCTTCCATATAGGCAGTAGCGCAACCTTCTGGAGTCTTCTGATCCTTACAGCCACTAACTCCTAGTGCGGCTATGCAAAAAACAGCCGCTGTCAGCGCTTTCTTCAACATATGAGATCCCTTTATTAAGTAAATAATTACACTTGTATACCAGAACTGATATTTTACACTATTGTGATAGTGCAGGGATCCATTCGCGATTGAATTTATTGACCTTAACTATTTCCTTATGCTCACTTTTATTAGGATCTTTGAATTTGATCACAACATCAACTTTGGCAACGGTTTTGTCGTGATTAAATGCCGTACGTTCACAGATGATCTTACGTATACCGCCTGCGGCATCAGCTTTATCCTTAAGCGACTGAATATAAGGTCTAAAGCTATTGGCAAGATCGGTAGCATTGATATTGTTTACCTGTTTAGGAGATAGTTGCTTATCGACCTCGATTATCTCAAGATAGCGATTAACGTCTCCTGAAAACAAAGCCTCAACATATTTATAGGCCACATTCTCTGCAGAGCCCTCAATGCTACTTGAAAGTAGGGGCTCAGCCTTAGAGGCCTCATCCTTGGTACATCCTGATAGCGTTATTGCTACTGCTGTGATAGCGATAACTAGTAAGTTTGTTTTCATTTTTACGCCTCATAGTGCGTATTAATAGTTATGCTTTAATTATAGTTGTATGTAAATATTTTTGCTTAAAATCAGCCCTATTAATAGTGTAAAATGTTAGCTGGCTAGCAAAATTGCTTAGTCGTCTACTTGCTAAACAAGATATCCCCTAGATACATTAAATGCAATAATTTTCCTAAGCAAATATATGTTTGCTAACAGTTTTTGTATTTCTGCGTCCTTTTGGATACAAAAAAGAGCCATAGCAGTTGCGATATGGCTCTTAGTCTTGCTTAAAAAAGCTTTAGATCAAAGCAATACCATGCTCTTCACATTGTGAACGCATGTCATCTGGCCAAATTGAGGCCTGAATTTCACCAATATGAGCTTTGTGAAGCATTACCATGCACAAGCGGCTTTGACCAATGCCACCGCCTATAGTTAAGGGGAGCTCTCCTGCAAGTAGCTTTTTGTGGAAGAAGAGCTCAGAGCGTGCTTGCTGTCCTTCAAGCTCAAGCTGTAGCTTTAAGGATTGCTCATCAACTCTAATACCCATGGAGGAGAGTTCAAAGCTACGATTTAGCACAGGGTACCAAATTAAGATATCACCGTTTAAGCCTTTGCGACCATCCTCTGCAACTGTAGTCCAATCATCATAATCAGGAGCACGGCCATCGTGTTTCTCACCATTTGCCAAAGCACCACCAATGCCGATGATAAATACAGCACCATACTTTTTAGCAATTAAATCCTCACGCTCCTTAGGAGTCTTATCAGGATACATGGCTAAAAGCTCTTCGGCGTGAATAAAGGTGATCTCCTGAGGTAAGAAGGGCTTTAAAGCAGGGAAGGCATCGCAGGCTAAATACTCAGTTCTAAGCATGGCAGCATAGATGCGACGTACTACATTCTTTAAAAATGAAACCTGTCTTTGCTCGCGGGTAATAACTGCTTCCCAATCCCATTGATCAACATATAGAGAATGTAGATTATCAAGCTCCTCATCGGCACGTACGGCGTTCATATCAGTATAGATGCCATAGCCAGGCTCTGTGCCCATCTGTGAGAGGGTAAGACGCTTCCATTTAGCAAGAGAGTGCACAATTTCAGCAGGACGATCGCCTAGCTCCTTAACAGGAAAGGTCACCGGACGTTCAACGCCGTTTAAATCATCGTTGATGCCTAAGCCTCTTAAAACAAATAGCGGTGCAGTTACGCGAGAGAGACGAAGCTCAGTAGATAGATTTTGCTGAAAGAAATCCTTGATAAGCTTAATGCCTTTTTCTGTTTGTTTTTTATCAAGAAGGGCCTTATAGCCTTCAGGAAGGATAAGTTTGCTCATTATTTTTACCTGTTTGGGAGTAGTTTATAGTTATAGTAAAAAAAGCGGGGATTAAGCCCCGCTTTAAAATTAATTAGTGGACGCGATCGCCGTTTTTAGCGCCGTCATCAACATTTAATAAGAATACCTCGGTAGCACCTGGTCCTGCGGCAGTTACCATGCCCTCTGATAGACCAAACTTCATCTGACGAGGCTTGAGGTTTGCAACTAAGACCACTTTACGGCCGATGAGCTTAGCAGGATCGCTGTAGGCCTGCTTAAGACCTGCAAATACCTGACGCTGTTCAAAGCCGATATCAACCTTAAGCTTTAAGAGCTTTTTCGCCTCTTTTACTTCCTCAGCCTCAATAATAGTGCCTACACGTAGATCTACTTTGGCAAAATCATCGATGGTGATCTCATCTTGTAAAGGCTCATACTCAGCTTTCTCTTCTTTAGGAGCACTTTGAGCTGCAGCCTGCTTTAGATCTTCCTTGGACTCTTCGATCATGGCATCAATCTGGCTCTTCTCAATACGAGTATAGAGTGGCTTGAACTTATTGATTACATGATCATAAAGTGGCTTATCAGCATCATTAAATGCTAGAGGATCATTTAAGAATTCGGCGGCGTGCTTGGAGACCTCTGGCAAAATAGGAGATAAGAAAGTAATTAATGCACGGAAGAGATTTAAGCCATCAGTGCAGACACGCTGTAGCTTATCCTCTTGTCCCTCTTCTTTGGCAATAACCCAAGGTGCTTCCTTATCAATATAGCGGTTGGCCTCATCGGCAAGCTCCATGATGGCACGGACTGCATCGCCATAGTTGCGGGAGTCAAAGCCTTCAATTACGCTGTCACGAGTCTTAGCAATTAAGCCTAAAACCTCTTCATTCCAAGGCTTAGAGGCAAGCTTGCCTTCAAAGCGCTTAGTGATAAAGCCTGCGGTACGGGATGCAAGGTTAACCACTTTACCTACGATATCGGAGTTTACCTTAGCCATGAAGTCATCTAATGAGAGATCGACATCAATTACCTGATTTGAAAGTTTAGATGCAAAGTAATAGCGCAAGCTCTCAGGCTTCATGTGTTTTAAGTAGGTGTGAGCCTTGATAAAGGTGCCCTTAGATTTTGACATCTTAGCGCCGTTTACAGTTACATAGCCGTGAACGAAGATGTTTGAGGGTAGCTTCATGTCAGCAGCCATCAAGGTTGCAGGCCAGAAGAGTGAGTGGAAGTAAAGAATGTCCTTACCGATAAAGTGCACCATTTCAATATCGCTCTTAGGATCGATAAAGGGCGCAAACTCGATATTGTGGGCAGTGCAGTAATTCTTTAAGGATGCAAGATAGCCAATAGGCGCATCCATCCACACATAGAAGAATTTATCCTCAGTGCCAGGGATCTTAAAGCCAAAGTAAGGAGCATCACGAGAGATATCCCAAGGCTTAAGGCCGGCCTTAAACCACTCCTCAAGTTTGTTAGACATTTCCTTTTGAATAACACCAGAGTCTCTGATGAAGCCGTGGAGGAAATCATTGGCCTTAGGAAGATCAAAGAAGTAGTGATCGCTTTCACGCAATACTGGAGTTGCACCAGAGACGGTGGAGTAAGCATCCTTTAGATCGGTAGGCTCATAGGTAGCACCGCAAACCTCGCAGTTATCACCATACTGATCCTTAGCACCGCAACGAGGGCAGGTGCCTTTCACAAAGCGATCGGGCAGGAACATCATCTTCTGTGGATCAAAGAGCTGGGAGATCTTTTTCTTGATGATAAAGCCCTTAGCCTCAGCCTTTTTATACATAGCAGAGGAGATCTCTTCATTCTCAGGAGAATGGGTGCGATAGTAGTTATCGTAATTTACTAAAAAGCCCTGAAGATCTTCATAGTGAGATTTGGAGGTCTGCTCGATCATCTGCTCGGGGGTGATACCAAGCTGTGAGGCCTTGATCATCACGGGAGTGCCGTGGCAGTCATCACCACACACGTAAAACACCTTATTACCCATTGCTCTTTGGAAACGAACCCAGATATCTGACTGGATGTGCTCTAGCATATGACCTAGGTGTACAGGTCCATTGGAGTAAGGCAATGCATTGGTGACCAAAATAGTCTTATTGCTCATGCTGACCTCTAAAAATCCTTATTTCTTAAAAATTCAATAACGTTATATTTTAGCATTTTTATCATGATCATGGAAAAGCAACTCAAAGCATGCATTAAGCACAGCTTTGTAAAAGCTATAAAATCTACATATTCATGATTTGGGAGAGCTTTAATTGAGTGCAGGATATAGAAATTAAAGGCGCTTTTTTATAAGCGAGGACGATTAATATGCAGGACACGATCATAGATAAGCTCCATAAAATAGAGCGCGATGAGCAAGTAACTATTCTCTTTGCAGTAGAGTCAGGAAGCCGTGCCTGGGAGCTAGCCTCTCCTGATAGTGATTACGATGTACGCTTTGTCTATGTGCGCAGGCGGGATGACTATTTGAGACTTAGCATGGAGCGTGATGTCTTGGAGTATCCAATAAGCAATCTTTTAGATATCAATGGTTGGGATCTTAAAAAAGCTTTGCTGCTACTCAATAAATCAAATCCCTCTATTCTTGAGTGGCTAAGCTCTCCTATGATTTACATGCAAAACAAATATTTAGCACTTATGCAGGAGCTTGTACCCGTATGCTTTGATAAATGCCAGGGGCTTTATCACTATGTAAACATGGCGCGCAATAACTATAAGCACTCTCTTTTAGGAGACGAGGTAAAGGTTAAGAAGTATTTTTACTGCCTAAGGCCAATTCTATGCTGTGAGTGGATCTTAGAGCATCAAAGTCAGCCGCCCTTATCCTTTAATAAGCTTATGGATGCGCATTTGCCCCCTTATTTAAAGGAAGAGGTCACAAGGCTTCTTGGTATAAAGGTAAATACTCAGGAGTTGAAGGTTATAGAGCGTATTGATGCGATAAATCAGTACATAAGCGAGAGCATAGAGCGTGTGAGTACGATTTTAGAGAATAGTGAGCGGGGGCAAAAGGATCATTTGGAGCTTTTAGATCCTTTTTTTGTGAAAGTGGTAAATGAATGTGAACGAGGATAGCCCTTATTAGCATTGAAAAGAGCTACCCTTGCTTTCTTAAAGTCTCTAACGTGATGCGAAAATGACCTTAAGCGGGATCTGCGAGAGCACCACGGCCGTAAACATGATGATACAGCCTATAAGCTGACGTAGGCTTAGATCATCTCCTAACAAGGTTACGCCAAATAAGGTTCCCATTACAGATTCTAAGGAGAGAATGATAGTTGCCACCGTGGCATTTACACCGCGCTGACCAACTATTTGCAAAGTATAGGCCACGCCATTTGACATGATCCCGCAGTAAATAAACGCAGGGGCTGCCGCAATAAAAGCCTCAGCGCTATCAAAGCCTGTAAAGCACAGCATCATCAGGCCTAAAAAAGATGCCACAAAGAACTGACCACAGGAAAGCTCCACACCGTCGCAAAAGCGAACAAAGTAGGAAATAACAAGGATATGCACAGCAAAGATCAGCGCACAGATTAAGACTAAGGTATCGCCCGCTTGCAGTACTAGCTCATCTTTAATGCAGAGCAAATAAAGGCCAAAGGCTGCCAAAATCGCACAGAGAGTGATTTTTAAAGATGGCCTAGAGCCTATAAAAATGGAGATTAAGGGTACAAAAATAACATAAAGAGAGGTGATAAATGAGCATTTGGAAACATCGGTATAGACTAGTCCAAATTGCTGAAAGCTCTCAGCTCCAATAAGACAGCAGCCACAGCATAAAGATCCCAAAAACAGCATCTTTTTGGAGGAGGTGCGAATTTGTTTATTTTTCTTTTTGGCAAGATTGCGTCTAAAAAAGATGAGAGGGAGGAGAAAAAGTCCTCCTATAAGGGTACGAGTGAAGGTAAAGGTATAGGGGGAGACATGATCCATACCAAGCTTTTGTCCGATAAAACCTGATCCCCAGATCACTGCGGTGATAAAAAGCAGGAGGTACTGCCTAAATTGAAAAGCGCTCATATCATTTCCAAAATAAAACTGAGCGCCTATTTTACAGCAGTTATAAATTTTTATGGGGCGTTAGAGAAATTGGTGCAAGCTATTTAATAACGGTGACATGTACTCTTACCGAGCGTGCTCGAGGAGATAAAAAGACTGCTTGCAAGGTTCCGCGCTCACCAAAGCTCTTATGCATTTGGGCCCAGAGAAAATAAGGTGAGTTTAAGACAAAATCCTCAGGCACCGAGCCTTGATCAAATCTTACATCGATAAAATGACGACCATCGTCGGTAAAGGAGAAGAGCTCACTTTCCTTTTGCTGTGTGAATTTGCCACGTAATAAGGCAAAGTCTCCATCCTTGGCCTGATGTCTTACCCCTTTTACGGTGTTAGGCTGTACTACGGGAGCGCTTTCACGCTTTACAAGCTCTGGGGCTGAGTCCTCATCGGACATACAGGGAATTAAGAGACATAAAACCGAGGTTGCCAACAGCGCCACCCTCAATCCCGGCATGAGTTTTTGTAAATTAAACAGCACTCTTATCTCCTAAATAGTTTTGGCCTCATTTTAGCAAGTAAAAGACAGCCTAGACTTTGTAGCGTAATCCTAGATCTAAAATGAGATTTATTTCAAGGTTACAAACATTTTTTCTTGCAACAAGAGCGTATTCTATGCATGGAAATTAAACCTAATAAAAGTATAATAGCGCCACTTCATAAATTAGTGTATTGCACAGTCTTTAAAAGGTTTAAGTGGAGGAGCTATGGCTAATAACAGCAAGGTTCAAACCATGCCTTCTTTGTTTCAAATCAGTTGGCCAATATTTATTGATCTCGGGTTACATTTCTCTACCCTCATCATTAATCTTTTTATGGTGGGCTTGGTGTCAGTTGACGCGGTCGCAGAGCTTACTGTAGGTAATCAGGTCTTCGATCTAGGCTTTGTGCTCTTTAACTTTATTAATATTGGCGTCTGTGTAGTTTGTGCTCAGGCCTTAGGCAACGGCAATAAATCCATGGTACGCCGCGTGATCCACATGGGACTTGGCCTCAATATTATTTGGGGGGCGACGGTATCTATTGGAGTTTTCTCCTTATCAGGAGTTATTACCTCCTTAATGCATGTGCCGCAGGAGATCTTAGAAAACTCCCATGGCTATTTACAGATTTTAGCCTTAAGCTTCCTGCCTGAGGCCTTATGCCTATGTTGTGCACAAATTCTGCGTGCCTATGGCAGAACTCGAGATTCTATGTATGTGGCAGCCCTAATGAATGCCATCACTGTAGGCTTAAATTACGTGCTACTCTTTGGCGTATTTGGTATGCCTAAGATGGGCGTGCAGGGCGTCGCGGTGGCAACTGTTTTAGGCCGTGCCATCTGCGTTTTTGTTTTCTTCTATATGATATTGAAGGTAACCCGCGTTCGTATCGTGCCACGCTTCCTCTTTGTTATAAAGACGAAAATATTAAAGCAGATGTTCAATATTGGTCTGCCTGGCGCAGGCGAGAACCTCTCTTGGCATACCCAATACATGTTCATGACCTCGGTCATTGCCTCCTTAGGTGCCGTATCTTTGGCAACTCATGGTATTTATTTCCAGATGAGTATGATCATGTGCCTATGGTCTATATCCATTTCTACGGGAACTGAGATTTTGGTTGCCCATTACGCCGGAGCCATGAAGCTTGATCTTGCCAATAAGCAGCTTCTACGCTCAGTAAAGATTGGCTTTATCTTTACTGCACTTTTGGCAATTACTGTACCTATATTTTCAGGTAAGCTTTTCTTCTCCTTCTTTACTGATTCAGAAGAAGTCCTTGCATTAGCTGCACCTATTTTCCTGCTTACTGCTTTTATGGAGCCAGGGCGTGTGCTTAATATCATTATCATCAACTCCTTGCGCGCAGTAGGTGATACCAAATTCCCTGTGATCATGGCAGTTATTTCCATGTGGGGTATAAGCGCTACCTTAGGTACCTTCCTAGGACTTTATTGTGGCTTAGGACTTTTGGGAGTATGGATTGGCTTTTGTGCTGATGAATGGACACGTGGTATTGCAATGTTCATAAGATGGAAGAGCAAGGCTTGGGTCAAGCATGCTAAGAAGAATTACCGCGTGAATTTCATGAAGAGATCGGGAAACAAGGCATAAAGATGCAACATTACAATTTTACCTTGCAGGGTACCTGCTCAAAGATAGTAGATTTTGATATCGATGATGAGGGTAAGCTACATAACGTTAAATTCTTAGGTGGCTGTGATGGCAATTTAAAGGCGGTAGGGCGTCTTACTGAGGGGATGGATGCTAAAGGTGCAGCCGATTGTCTTGAAGGAAATTTGTGCCGTAGCAAGGGTACTTCATGTGCCGATCAATTTGCAAAGGCTATTAGAAAGGCCCTTAAAGCATGAGAAAACTAGGCATGAGTTAAAGCTTATGCCTAGTTACAATGTTTTAGCCTGCTACTGAGTAGATCTTAATTTCAGGAGCAGCGGCAAAATAAGGCTTTAGGCCGACAACTACATCATTTAAGAAAAGATCGCTTTCAAGATAAGCCTTAGCATGCTCAACGCTGTCAAAGCCATGGAGTACCTGCACGTCCTCATCACGAACTAAGAGCTCCTTGCTAACTGCACCTGCAATTTGACTTAGGAAAGGAGCACGATAGTCAAAATAGACCTTGGCTGCTTGGGGACGATTAGCCTCGTCAATCTTCATGGTAATTTCAAGGTAGGCTTTTGCCATAATTAATCTCCTAAATTTAAAATTAACGTAGGCTTACTTTAGGCAAAGCACTTGCGATAAGGAAGTTGTTAGGAAATTTAAAAGCTACTATTAAATTTCATAGCAACTTGTAAGCTTAAGGGAATTTCTGCACCATAGGCTTTAGCAAACAATAGGTTAGATGGTAAATGTATCAACGAAAGCTTAAGAAGGATATACGCTGTCCGTTAGAGCATGGCTTAGAGATCTTTGGGGGCAAGTGGAAGAGCAGAATTATCTGCGTGCTGGCTGCTTGTCCGCAAGCACGCTATAGCTTTTTGCGTGAGCAGATGGGGAATATCACCGATGCCGTGCTATCAGCGTCACTACGTGAGCTTATAGAATTTGGTATTGTCAGTAGGACCTCCTATGATGAGATCCCGCCACGAGTTGAATATAACTTAACCGACAAGGGCCGCTCCATTATTCCTATACTGCAATCCATTTGTAAATGGTCAGGGCAGTATTTTGAGGATGATAGCGATACTCCTATGATCCAATGCAGGCGTTGTAATTACAAATAACTATTTGTTTGCCAATGCTTTTTAATATATAGATCATGGCGCAGAAAAATGAATAAGGTTACCCCTAATATTTCCTATACCCTAAATAAAGAATTTAGCTTAGAGCAGGTGCAAAGGCTATTCTTAGCCATTAATTGGCAGTCAGGTAATTATCCTCATCGTCTTTTTAAGGCCCTAATGAACTCACAGACAGTGGCAACTGCTTGGTGTGATGGTGAGCTTGTAGGCCTCGCTCGGGCCATAGATGATGGTAGTATGCTCGCCTACGTGCACTATGTTTTAGTTTTACCTAAGTTTCAAGGCTATGGTATAGCATTCCATCTTTTAGAGATGATTAAGGAAAAATACCGTGATTTCTTTTATCTTGAGGTGATGCCTGAGGATCGCAAGAATGTGCCCTTCTATGAGCGTTGTGGTTTTGATGTTATGCCGCAAGGGGCTGCTTTGCAGATTGTAAATAATTGCATTGAGGATGAGTAGTTAAGGATAAATATGCAAACTTTAAAACAAAACCTGCCTGGGATCATTTTGTGTATCCTGCTTGCTATACCTGCTTTTCTTTTAGGACGCTTATGTCCGGTTGCAGGAGGCCCTGTGATCGCTATTTTGCTTGGTATGCTTATAGCGCTCTTTTGGAGAACTCATGGTCTATTTAGCTCTGGAATTAAATTTACCTCAAAGAAGATCTTGCAATACGCAGTTATTCTCTTAGGCTTTGGCTTAAATTTGGAAATAGTCGTAAAAACCGGTATTTCCTCTTTGCCAGTGATCATCTCCACTATTGCCGCCTCCTTAATCACCACGGTTATTTTATGTAAGACACTCCATATTCCAACTAAGCTTGGTACATTAATCGGTGTTGGCTCGTCAATTTGTGGTGGCTCGGCAATTGCAGCTGCTGCTCCGGTGATAAAGGCTTCTGATGAGGAAATCGGTCAGGCGATCTCAACGGTCTTCTTTTTTAATGTTCTGGCCGCTTTAATCTTTCCTTGGTTTGGCGATTATATAGGCTTTGCCCATGATGCGCATGCCTTTGGCGTCTTTGCCGGTACTGCAGTAAATGATACCTCCTCAGTAACTGCAGCTGCCTCTACTTGGGATGGTATGTGGGGCTTGGGAGCTCAAACTCTAGATGAGGCGGTCACGGTAAAGCTTACAAGAACCCTTGCCATTATCCCTATTTGCCTTGGCCTTTCCTTTATCTTTATTGGGCGAGAGCAAAAGAATGATCGCCTTACTCCTTCAAAAATGGTAAAGATGGTACCGTCATTTATTGTGATGTTTGTATTAGCATCCTTATTTACCACCATCTGCGTTAGCTTATTTAATGTAGACGTTGCTGTTTTTAAGCCTTTTAAGTCATTAAGCGTGTTTATGATCGTTATGGCTATGGCGGCAATTGGTCTAAATTGCGATCTGATTAAGCTTATTAAAACAGGGGCTAAGCCAATCTTCCTAGGCTTATGCTGTGCCTTGGCAATTACTAGTGTTTGTCTTGTGGTAATGAAGCTTTGCGGGATTTGGTAGTTATTTAGATTTTAACTGCTCTGATTTTAAGGGAATGTTTATCAGGGCAGTTGCTCCTGAAAAAACAGCACTTAGTTCCTTGCTAGGCATATATGACAGTTATTAGATAGTCAAGAAGTCATCATATGAGGATTTTTACTTATCCATATTTTGACGATATTGGGAAAGGTAGCTAGGAATTTCGTTTGATCTGAGTAAAAGGTAGGTAACATTTCATTACAGAAATAGGGTAAGTTTCGATAATCTCTGCTCAGCTTAGAAAAGCCATTTCCTTTCTGTTCCATGTATCCAAGGGCTGAGAGAATGTTTGCAATGATTGGATTGCGAGGAATCGATGGTACTGTAAGTAAATTCATATTTTGGATGATTTGCCCCTTTGGCATTCCTCCAGGTGAACAAATTTCAAGTCGATCATCAAATATATCAACATGAATCTTTCTATCCTTGATAAGGTAGTCTCTATGGGCGAGAGCATTGACGAGAATTTCTGTAACACTACGCATTCTATATTCTGAAATTTCAATGCGTTGCGTAGGCTCCTTATACCATAGGGTTCGTGTGTTACGACGGATGAAATTAAGCACCAAAGAGAACACGAATATCAAACTTCCATTTAGTTCATCGCTGTCAAAGACATCGTCAGATTCGTAGGTCTTATTATTTCCATACCATCTAGTACAGCATATGGTGTTCTGCGTGCATTCATTATCGTCAGCGAATAACAGTCCTGCATTGGTAACAAAATTTTCGCGATTGATTAAGCCTAAAGATCTAAAAAGTTTGTTATCAAAATTCGATTTAGTCCAACTCTTATAGCGATATTTAAACGATGAGAAATCAAGTTCATCAAGTTTATAAATAGAAGGTAATGCATCAAAGCTTAAATTACGTCTATGAGCGATTATAGACTCATCTCCAACGCGAATGTAAGATTCGTTTATGCATTCTCCCCCTATATAGTAGTAAGGTCCATTTTGATCTTTAAATACATTTAGCAGGAGCAGAGTTTTCGCTGACAGTTTTATAAACTGTATTTGAATTTTAGGAAGTGGAGTGATCCTTGTTTTAATTGCTTCTTTTAAAAATTCTGCATCGCCTTTGGGATCCCTAAGACCAACAACATTATCATCACCGTCGATCCCAAAAATAATCGTACCACCATCGGTATTTAAAAAAGCACAAACTCTTTTCAGTAAGCCGTTTATTTTGCGTCTATCTATTTTGCGCTCTTTGTCATATGCACTTGTTGCATTAATGTATTGAGACATGTTTATTAGGATCGAAAGTTGGCTAAAGGTTTTAGCTCTTTTAGTATAGGGATGAGGATGAAAATTTAGTAATCATCCTCATCTAGAAAAAATTTGATACGTTGTAAAAGGCAAGAGATGGCGTTTTATTGCTTATCAGCTGCTTCAGGATCTGGGATCCCCATAAAATTAGTAAAGCGATTATATAAACGGCAAAAGAGCTCACATTCCATTTTAGTATCGTAGGCGGCGCCATGGGCTTGCGAGGCATCAAAGTCTAAACCTGCGGCACGGCAGGCCTTAGCTAAAACTGTTTGACCATAAACTAAGGCTGATAAAGATGCAGTATCAATTATAGAGAAGGGGTGGAAAGGACATTTTTTACCCCAGCCCACACGCTCAGCAACTCCCTGCACAAAACCTAAATCCATGCTTCCATTGTGTCCTACCAAAATGGCACGGGTACAATCTTTGGCTTTTACTTCCTTTTTGATAAAACGGAACATTTCAGGAAGAATTTCACTCTCTTCCTTTAAATTACGGCTTTCATCAAAGGGATCAATGCCCAAAAAGGCAATATTTGAAGGATTAAGCTCTGAATCCTTAAATGGGCGAATGCAGGAAGAAATTAGGGTACCAGGATGCAAAAAGCCCTTATCATCAGGCTCGACAGTCATCATAGCAATTTCAAGTAAGGCATTCTTATGAGGATCGAAGCCTGCAGTTTCTACATCCACTACTACTGGCAGGTAGCCTCTAAAACGCTCGTTAATTTGAAATTTAAAAGCCTGAGGATCTTCTTTTTGCAAAAGCTCTAAATCTTGAGTCACTTTCTTCACCTAGTTCCTAATTTGTGCGCAAGAATTTTACAGTAGTTAATAAGTAAATGCCAAAGCTAGCGTTAAAAAAGCATGATTATGAACTTTGCTTTCAGATTTGGTGCTCCTTTAGAAATTCCTCTCCTAAAATAATCCTGCCACGTAAAATAACAGCCTTAATATCAAGGTATTTGCCACATATCACAAAGGAAGCCTCGGCATCTTGTCCAAATAAGCCTTGCTCTGGATAGATATTCAATACTTTTCTAGGATTCACTGCACAACCTCTCACGGCATCTACTAAGGGTATGCGCATCTTTAATACCGCATGGCGCATGCATTGAAAAAGATTTGTAACAGAGCCTGCGATGGTGCCATCCTTCAATCTTGCCTCATTTCCTTGAACTCTCACTTCTTGTCCTCCAAGAGTATAGAGTCCATCGTTAAGACCTGTTGCACGCATGGAATCTGAGATCATAAGTATATGATCGCGGCCAAAGAGCTTGAAGGCAGCTCTAACAGCTGATTCATGTACATGAATGCCATCAGTAATGAGCTCGGCATCTGCCTCATAATCAAAGCCTGCCCCAATAGGACCTGGCGCGCGTGATGCGAAGACTGGC
This sequence comes from Bacteroidaceae bacterium, assembly GCA_963639245.1. Classification (GTDB taxonomy): domain Bacteria; phylum Pseudomonadota; class Gammaproteobacteria; order Enterobacterales; family Succinivibrionaceae; genus Succinivibrio. The sequence continues at coordinate 8,740 of CAVHVI010000013.1, read as the reverse complement.
ATAGCGTTATATAGATGAGTAAGCTCTCTTGCACCATTGCAGAAGGCTTCTGCTGCCTCATCATAGGAGCAATCTGTATGGGCAAGTGAGATGCGTACATTTTGGGAGGCTTGTTTTATAAATTCTAGGGCGTTTGCCTGCTCTGGGGCAACGGTAACGATTTTTATCTTGCCTTGGGCAGCTTTTTGACAACACTCAAAAAACTCAAGGGAAAGTTCTTTTATATATTTTGGATCTTGTGCGCCACATTTTTTCTCTGAGATAAAGGGGCCTTCCATATAGACACCTGCAAGATAGGCTGCGTTATCTTCTTGAATATAGCTAGCGGCGTTCTTCATAGCCTTTAAAATGGTAGTCTCATCCATGGTCATTGAGGCTGGAGTTACTACACTAATTCCTGATCTAGCCTCATATTTTAGGATCTCAGATAAAGCCTTAGCCTTGCCATCTGAAAAGTCCCAGCCTACGGCTCCGTGCAGATGCAGATCACAAAGTCCTGGTATTATCCAATGATCAGCTAAATTAAAATTGAGGTGATCCTTAGAGCTTGAGCTAAATACTCCCTTATCAACAAATACATCCTTGTGAGTAAAGCCTTTTGTTTCATCAAAGGTTAATGCGCCGGTAAATCTCATGAATCTATCTCCCAAAATACGCGCAAATTGTAACAAAATGCAATTTCAATATTCACAGAAAATTGATTAGTGTCAATTTAAGTGAGAGCAATGCTTGGGATACTTTTTTGATAAAGATCAAAGGAAAATTTAGGATCGTGTGAATTTTTTTGTGCATAGGCCTATACTCACAGATAAGTTTTTTTGAAGAATGGAGTTGTTGGACATGAATGACATCACAAAAAGCGATTGGACTATCTTTAAGAAAAAGCTTGCTGTTTGGCAGAATAATCATATGCAGCATTTACTTGATGAATACAGTCAAATCATCAATGGTAAAGGTGAGCCTGTAGATAAATTTTGGAAATTAGAAAAGCGTATCTATCTTGATAAAAGGCACAAAGGAGTTATTTGTGATTTAAGACGCTCTGCCGTGCTTGATAATCTGCTGTCATTACTTTTTGAGCGTGTTATCACCACAGATGATCTCAAGGATTTTAGTGAGGAACTGCAAAATAGAGTGCTTGCGTATTACAACGCTCACAACACTCATATTTGAGATTTTACTGGTATAACAAAGAGATAAACGATGGATTTTCCCTTAATTCCTAATTACGATCAGTTGCTCAATGATGGTATTAAGACCTCCCTTTTTGATGGTCAGTTTGAAGATTCTGCAAGGGAGTATCAGATCCATCTTTTAACTAATGATAAAAGCAAAAATCTCAAGGTGATCACAGATATTGAGGAGGAGCTCAAGCACTGTGATAGCTTTGATATTAGCGTTGCCTTTGTAACCTTAGCTGGCATTGAGGCTTTAAAAAGTACCTTTGATGAAATTCGCGAACGTAATAAAAATCTAGATCGTAAGATTAAAGGCCGCCTGCTTACTACCGATTATTTAACTTTCTCAGATCCGGTAGCCTTGAGATTTTTAGATGCTCTGCCTAATCTTGAAGTAAGAATGTACCGCTGTGATAAAGAGGGCTTTCATACTAAAGGTTATATCTTTTCAAAGGAGCAAGATGATCTTTGTCGTATCATTATCGGCTCTTCAAATCTTACAACCTCCGCACTAACCTCCAATAGAGAGTGGAATGTAAAGTTAGTATCCAAAAAGGAAGGTAGCTTTGCTAAGAGAGTTCAGACTGAATTTAATGAGTATTGGGATAAGGCCTTACCCTTAGCTAATGTTATTTCGCAATACGAAAAGGAATATCATAAGGCTCAGCGTTTAAAAAAGGCTATTGCCCAGCAAGCACAAAACCTTAAAAAAGAGCTTCCGCTAAGTCCAAATGAGATGCAGCAAAGCTTTGTAGACTCTTGTTTGGAACTATATGAAAACGGACAAAAAAGAGGCTTGCTAATTTCGGCAACCGGAACTGGTAAAACCTATGCAGCCGCCTTTGCAGCTCAAGCCCTCAAGCCTAAATCAATCTTATTTGTGGTACATCGTGAGCAGATAGCCGCTAGCTCTAAAAAAAGCTTTGAAAGGGTATTAGGTAGAGATAGCTATCAATATGGCTTATTTGCCGGAAATAAAAAGGAGTATCAGGCAAACTGTCTCTTCTCTACCGTGCAGTCAATTTGTAAGGATGAGACGCTAAATAAATTTAGTAAGGATCAATTTGATCTCATCATCATCGATGAGGTGCATCATGCTGGAGCTGACTCTTACCAAAAAATTATCAATTACTTCACACCTCGCTTTTGCTTAGGCATGACCGCTACTCCCGAGCGCATGGATGGCTTTAATATTTTTGAGCTCTTTAATTACAACATTGCCTATGAGATTAGACTGCAAACTGCGATGGAGCAGGATCTGCTTTGTCCTTTTCATTACTTTGGCATCACTGATATTGTCTACAAGGATGATAACGGCGACGACCTAATAGAGCCCATAAGCTCCAAAATGCAAAAGGTTACTCCGCAAACGTTGAAGGGTATTAACGCTTTAGCATCTGCTAAACGCGTTGATTATATTTTGGAGAAGGCTAAATTTTATGGCTACTCCGGTACTAGAGTAAAGGGTTTAGTTTTCTGTCAACAAAAGCAGGGTAAATCTCAGGATCCCTCAGAGTGCGAATTGCTTGCGTTAAAGTTTCGTGACAGAGGATATAGGACCATGGTGTTATCTGGTGCTGATCCCTATTGTGTACGCGAGAAAGCCATAGAGCGCTTGCAAACTGATGATCCAAATGTAGAGCCTCTTGATTACATCTTTTCAGTTGATGTCTTTAATGAGGGTATTGATATTCCTAAGGTCAATCAGATCATTATGCTAAGGCCCACTCAAAGCCCTACCATATTCCTGCAACAATTAGGACGCGGACTTAGAAAGGCTGATGGTAAGGACTTTGTTGTAGTTTTAGATTTTATTGGCAACTACGACAATAATTACCTCATTTCAGTGGCGCTCTCTGGAGATAAGTCCTATAACAAAGACAACATGCGCCGCTTTACGTCCGCTGGTGCCTTCTATATTCCGGGAGCATCTAGTATTCATTTTGATGCGATCGCTCAAAAGAAAATCTTTGCCTCAATTGAAAAGGCCAAGACTAGTGATATTGCGCTGTTAAAGATCTCCTATCAGAATTTAAAGTATCGTTTGGGACATATTCCAAGACTGCAAGACTTTGTTATACATAATGAAATTGATCCAGTGAAGTTTTTTGAGAATAAGAACCTTGGATCTTATTACACTTTTTTGAAAAAGTATGAAGATGAATATACTGCAGCTCTTCCGTTAAGCTTAGAGCATATCTTAAGCTACTGCTGTGAGTGGTTTGGTAGGGGACATCGCGTGACAGATGTCTTGCTTTTAGAAGGTGCGATTAAGGGCGAGCGCGATCTTGAGGCTTATGTTAGGAGAGTATTAAAGGATAAATATGGTCTTGAGGTTCCTCCACGTGGCTTTGACAGCGCCTTCAAAATTTTAAAAGGTGATTTTTTTGCCAATACCACCAGTCAAGAGGCAAATGCTGACTGTGTGTTATTTGAATTTGATGATGATGAAAAAAGCTATAAGCTTACCGATTATCTAAGAGATGGCTTAGAGCAATATCCTGAGTTTAAATACCATATAGAGGAGCTTATCTCCTTTGTTAAGGAACGTTTTAAATCTCAATACCTTTTAAACAAGGAACTTGATACTGATTTAAGCCTCAATCAAAAATACTCTCGTGCCGATGTGTGCAAGCTTTTAAATCTAGATAAGAATTACCAAAGTGTAATGTTTGGCTACCGTTACGATGATAAAAGCAAAACGTTGCCTGTATTTATAACCTATAGCAAGGAAGATAAAGCCATTCAGTATGAGGATCACTTTATCAATGAGACGACTCTAATTGCCTTATCAAAGCGTAATCAGAGCGTCGATTCCTCCGATGCCGATCATATTTATAAGAGAACAGCTGCTGATCGTGATAATAAAATCTATCTTTTCGTGCAACGCAGTCAAAATGACAAAGAGGAAAAGAAATATTTTTATTATCTAGGGAAAATGAATGCTGAGGGAGAGCCTAAGGCAACCTTAGTTCATGGTAACAATAAAGAGCTTTCAGCCTTTAAGATCACCTACCATCTAGAGCAAGCAGTCGATCCCGTGATCTACAAATTTCTAACAGGAGATAATTAATGAATACCTTAAAAAGAGTAAAGGTAGTTGCCGCTATTATTCATCGTGATGGCAAAATTTTAGTTACCCAACGTGCTGCCGGTGAATTTAAGGATGGATGGGAATTTCCTGGTGGCAAGGTAGAGCTAGGCGAAAGCCTTGAGGATGCCTTGGTGCGTGAGTTGCAGGAGGAATTGAATATCACTGTTCATCCTACACGTATTTTCCATACGGTAGAGTATGACTATCCAAGCTTTCATCTCTCCATGACCTGCTTTTGGTGCACCATCAAGGAAGGCCATATCAAGCTTAATGTGCATGAGGGACTTAAGTGGCTTAAGCAAAGTGAGCTTACAAGCGTAGAGTGGCTACCTGCTGATGTTGAGGTTGTAAATAAGCTGATTAATGCCTCAACTATATACCCATAATACGGCATAAAACTTGCTTTATTTTTGCTAACACGGTTAGATTTTTTGGCGAGGTTATTTATGATTAAGGCAAAAGCAGGACGCTTAATAAAAGTTGCCATGCTAGGGTTAGTGCTTGGTTCAAGCTCTAATGCCTTATGTCAGATCCGCTATGAAGCTAAGATTGATAGTAGCGCCAAGAAATTGTGGTCAGATGATGCAAGTAGGATACGTTGTACTCTTAAAGCTGAGATCCCTGATTATGGATATGTTGAGTTCCAATCGCTATCTGGAGATCATATTAAAACCTCAATGAGAGTGCATCCGCTACTTGGGATCTCGCAAAATTCCGTTATGCGCTTTGTTTCGGCGCGTCCTGAATGGCAAAGTGGAGGCAAGGAAAAGTTTTTGGGGAAGATTAAGCTTTATGAAAGCTATGATCCCTATGCAGGTCCTACGCTTGCGTGGAAGGTAATGAATGCCTTGTCGCAAGGACAGCAGATCTATATGCCTTATTCATCAAGCGTAGTTGCATCTGATCAAAATATAGTTCCCTCCTTATCACCCCTTGGCTTTAAGCCTCATTATTCCAATTTTTTAAACTGTCAGCAGCAGCTTTTGAAGGTAAGCTTTAATGACATACAGCTACAGCCAGTGGTATTTAAATTTCAAAAAGATGAGCTTACCGGCCGTTCCATTGATGCACTTACAACTCTGCTTAGCTATGTAAAAGAGGATAAATCCATCTGTGCAGTCACGATCAGAGCCTTTTCCTATGATATGCAGGATAAGGATGAATGCATAGCTATGGCTAAGAAGAGATCAGATCTCCTAAAAAAATATTTTAAGGAGGCCGGCTTTGATGATAAGGCCATCAATATAGTGCTTTTTAATGCCATGACTGCGCAAAATATAAGTGATGAGCTTGAGGCTGATACCTCACCTGAGGCCCGTAATGGAATAATAGAGCTCATACGCGATGAACGCTCTGACTCAAGAATAGATGATCTTGATTTACCAGATGTAGGAGCCAATAGCTATGAATGATGCAGAGGGTAAATTAAGCAAGATCTCTAATCTTGAGGCGAAAATTGAAAATGAGGAGCAGCGAATAGAGGGAGCAGACTCTGATATAAACAATGATGAGACATTAAAAAATATTGAGGTAGCCTCTCAAGAACTACTAAATCAAAAGGTTCTAGATAGCTTTGTCGATACTGAGCCGCCGCTTGAAGATACTGTTATTGAAAAGAAAGATAAGAAAAAGCATAGATTAATCATGGCCTTTGGCTTTTTAGGTCTATGTTTCTTTGTTGCAGGCGGATTTTTTCTCTGCAATGCTATCTCCGCGCTCATGCAAGGAAATAATGAGGAAATCATTCTAGATGGTCTGCATGCGCTAGAGGAGAATGAACTTGATAGTGCCTCAAATCGTTTTACATCTGTGTTAAAAGAAGATGAGCATGATGTAGTTGCGGCTGATTATCTTGCTTGGATTGAGGCGCGCAAGGGCAATTTTGATAAAGCACTTGAGTATGCACGTATTGCAATTGCCGATGAGGAAAATACTGGCTCCTTTGAGCTCATGGGCTATTTATCCTTAATTGGTAAGGGCAAGGCAACAGGTGCAGAGGCTGCTTGGTTTTATTTTCAAAAGGCCTTAGCCAAGGTGCCAGAAAATCTTTATGAACCTCATCTAAGACAGATCCTCTCAAAGGCTATATCTTTATGCCAATCCCGTCAGGATTATCTTTTTATGATATATAAGGGAGCTAAGGCAGGTCTTGCCGAGGCTATGCTGTTAAAGGGAGATGCTGAGTTTTTAGGTGAGGGTATAGGTATATCGCCAAAAGCGGCTTTAATGTCTTGGACAGATGCTCGTAAAGCAGGAGATCCCCGCTCTTTAGTACGTATAGCCATGATGAAATGGTATGGCTATGGGGCGCAACGCGATCTTGATGAAGCACTTGATCTGCTTCGTGAGGCTGTGCGACGCAAGGTGCCAGAGGCGATGTATGATCTGGCAATTATAAATTTAAGACAGGATCCTGTGGCATCCACCCGAGAGGGCATTAGGCTTATGGGAGATGCTGCAGATCTTGGTTATGGCCCTGCCTTAACTGCCATGGGAATTTTAACCCTGCAGTCATCCCTTGATGAAACTTCACGCTTTGCAGCTTGGTCCTATTTTGAAAATGCCATGCATCATAATGACATAACTGGTACTGTATTTTATGCCTTTATGCTAAATTCAGGCCTTGGCTCGATGAAGGCTGATAAGCATAGAGCGCGGGCTATCTTGTATGAGCTAAGACGTCGAGGCATTAAGAGCGCGAATGGGATCTATGAGTTTTTATCCTATAACGGGGATCAAGACAGTGAAAAAGCCTTAGAGCAGATGGCTTGTCTTTGTGGCGCTCAGCTTTATGGGGATGTTAGCTTTGATGATGGCGATCCTTATGCCTTTTATACATACTCTAAGCTCTCGCCTCTAGAGCTTAAGAATTATTATTTGCCTATGCGTGAAGACTTACATATCTCCAAGGATAGGATAAATTGGCTAAGCTACAATTACATCACATCACTACGTACTCCCGAGAGCGTGAGAATAAACAAGCAAAAGCTCTATTCTAATGCCTTTGCTCAATTGCTCGAGCTTTATAATCCTACACTTGGTGCTAAATATTTTGAGCCTAAGCTTATTGAGGCTATTATTACAGATGCCCCCGCGCTACCATCTAGATTTGATAATTATCCTATTGATTTTAGACGAATTAATGCATGGGCGGAAGCCGATGAAAATGGTAGCTGGATATCAAACTTATAAAAGATACAGCGGGGTAGCGCTGTTTAAATAAGTCACGCTACCCCCATCTCTATAGATGGAAGTATATTCATGAGGTAAGGCACTGAGGATCAAAGGCATATTTACCTAAAATAAAGTCTTTAAGCTCTTTTACTCCTGCGCCCTCTACCTTTTGCAAAAGAGCTAATAGCTCTTGTCTCTTTTTATTATCAAGGGTATCTAAATCATTTTCTTCAAAGTAATAAAGATAGGGCAAAATACAGCTTTTACTCTCTCCAAATAAAAGCTCAAGCTCCTTATTAAAAGTCATCTTTATTTCATCAGAGGATGCTTTTTTATAAATAAGAGGTAGCGATGAGAGGGCAAGAGTTGAAAGCGCGCCTTCACACATAGGATTTACAAAATGCATAAAGCTTGTGTGGTTTATTTTATTAAATTCACAGGCGTGATCAGCTAGGCTTTCTCGTCCTTTAAATGATGAGGTAAATAGTCTTTGACATATCTTCTTACCATCATTTACTGGATAGTTATCCCAAATAGATAATCTAAGATGGGTAACACTTTGAGCCCTTTGCATATCATCATTGCTTAAAGATGCTGTAGATAAGACCTTATTCCCTGTCCAAAAAAAGCTTACATTCTTATTATTTTCAAGACTATCTCCAAGATCCATAAAATAGTTTTCAGGCATTTTGCCAAAGATTTTTTCAAGCACGGGATCAAAGCTATAAAAGGAGGGACATACCACAAGCTTAGTGCCATTAGGTAGACAATCAAGCATTGTTAATATAGCTTCATTTTGTCTTTTTCCTAAGTCTCTACTATCGGCCATAATGTCATCAAAGAGCAGACAAATTAGCTTAGGCTTTAAAATGCTGTAGATGTTTTTAATCTTATTTATAAGAGCCTTAAGGCCTAATGCTCCTTCATTAGAAATGTTTAGAGGAGAGAGCCCTAAGCTAAATTTAAGTCCAACATCTTGGCAGCTTTTATCAATATGTTGTAAGGCCTTTTCTTCAGCTAAAGAAAATGGGTGTTTCCAGTTGCGACGCAGTGCAGGATCATTTTTGGGAGCATAGACGTAATAGCTAAAGCCTAGAGATGCTCTTTTAATCAAATAATCACGTGTTTCTAAACTATAGGGCATGCCGTAGAACCCCTCTATAATTCCAAGTTCGTGATCCATCTAGAAAATTCCTTGAAAATTCAATTCAAATTTACGCGTCACTTGATAGTATGTGCAATCGTTTATTATAATTGCAAAGTTTGTTATGAACTAGATGGCGCATAAATGCGT
>CAVHVI010000012.1:0-27372 GCA_963639245.1 Bacteroidaceae bacterium | reverse complement strand
GAGTGTAGTAGAGGGGGGTAGAGTATGTTCTGGTGGAGGTGCCGGACACAAATTGTGTTTTTAGATCAATGCGTAAAAACGCTTGGGATAAAAATGAGATAGTTCAAATCCCTAAAAATATCGATTTTATTTCATCTCACCCTTGTAGTTTTCATTCTCATAAGCTCTCTTACAGTGCCCCCATTTATAGCCATAGATAAGCTTTTCAGGTAGATACATTAAGCAGTTAACAAGGAATTCCATAACGGCGCCGTACCAATAGCGATGATGACGATAGCAATAGGCGCTCATTGTTTCGTCAGCGTCTATTTTGTGAGACCAAAGAAACAGAGAAACAATCAGACCAATAACAACCTGAATTAATTGGTCAATAGCTATTAGCAGTTGCTTGAGATTGTAGAAAAAAGCCATGTTTTTCATAAAATTAACCCTTACCATGTTGAAATGTTAAAAAAGTAGTATACTAATCCTACATATTCACTAGAGTTGTTTACATAATGTTGACTGATTTTGGAAAGTTTCTACAGAAATATAGACTTAATAATCAAATCACACAGAAAGATTTAGCTAAACTCATAGGCATTACTCCCGCTTTTCTCTCTTATACGGAAAACGGACATAAACACCTACCACTAGGCATAGAAAATAAAATCGCCTGCAAACTTGCTTTATCCGATGAACTCAAAGAAGAGTTAAATAAAGCTTCAGACAAAACCCGCAAACTTATTATTTTACGGGTGCCAGATAATGAAACAGATCAATATTTCTTAGGCGATTTATGTCGCCATCTTGATACTCTTACAACAAAGCAAAAATTAGAGATAAGAAGGCTTTTAAATGAAGTGTAGATAGAAAAGATTTTAGTTGCCTTGTAACTACGGCAATAGCTACAAGGCGAACCTCTTACACGGGCAACATGGCGCTTGCTCTGTAATGCAGACGTGCTCAAGGCTTTCAAACTAGCTCATATTGTAGCACGCTGTAGTGTATTGCGCCTATCTGGAGTTTGACTAATGTCAAAATCTAAGAAGGAACACGCTACCTCTAACAGCGTAGGCTATATCTTTTGCAAATATATTAAACGCAATGGTAAGGTCATTTACCCTAAAAATGCGACCTGTTTTCGCATTCCAATTAAGCAGTAATGTAGCTTAATAAAACAAAGGCGGACTATTTAGTCTGCCTTTTTAGTCATTATGATAGCTTAATGAGATTAGCAACAAAAGAGACGTACAAAACGCTATAAAGCAAAAGCCCCACTTATTAGGCGGGGCTCTGTTCGCTGTGAATGATTGCAATCTCAATGTCACAGTGACCTATATTTTGGACTTATTGTGTGCCTCATATAGGATTTAAGTCTGATGCCTATGGCAGAGCAGGATCATCTATATTATAGATAAAGCAAAAAGACTACTTAGGTAGCCTTTGCCCCATGAGGTCGACGCCATTACATGACGCTTAAACGCAAGTTCGAGCTCTCACAGTATACGGCATAATCTTAACTACCCGCATTCGTATTATAGGCAGGATCACTTACTAAAATCCATCATCTCAAACTTGATAGTGATGGCGTTAAGGTCTTCGATGGTGGTAGCAGTATTGATTTTGTTTCTATACACCCATTTTTGGGTATATAGATTTTGCCCATTAGCCAGAATTTCAGACTGAAGAGTGACTAAGTTATCAAGCGTCAGCTTATGGAATTGATTGTCAGCATCGCAATACTGGACAGGTTCAACTCCTACATTGATTAAGCCTGCGATATTATTTTGCGAGCGCAAATCAGCGTTAGCGGTAAAGCCTAAGCTTGATTTAATTACCATCTCATCACAGACTAATTGGTCGTCAAATTGATGAGCAATGTTATTAAGCTCCTCTAGTTTTAGAGCCTTAGCTTCGTTAAGCTTATCCTCATCAGTAACCTTAACTACAGTAATAACGCCATCGCTTATTACTGCCTTAGCGTCTTCAGTATTAGCAAGAATACGTAAGATGATAGAGCGCAAAATCTGCTGATGCTGAGTTGCTTTATCCTCTTCATTCTGAGATGCAGGGAAATCAGGAACAGATAAGCCGATGATATCAGATGCGCTCTCTGGTATCTTTTCGTTAGTCCAGACCTTACCACCGAACTTGCTCCAGTAACCGCCCTCTAATTTGGGTTCAACGGTAGTTGAGTTGTCAGGTGCTGAAGTAGCTTCAATAGTGCCAGTGAAATACTTATCACTGTCGTAAGTGAAATATACAGTCATTTAAAATCCTCGTACAAGCTCTTATATAGAGCATCAAACTTGCACGTTATTGAACGTGAGATTTTAGGAAATTGTTTAACAATGTTACCGCGCCATGATTTGTAGGCGGTCTCAATGTCTTGCTTTGTTATTTTGTTTGCGTCTAACTTATTTTTAAGATGCTTTAGCTTTTGGCGCTCACGCTTCATACATGCTTTAACTGGTCGCCAAAACACTGCACCTGTATCTTTTAATTTGTAGATAGATTTTAAGTAGGTGAATTGTTTGTCTATTCTGTTTATATGGCACTTGTTAGGATTGAATTCTAGCTTCAAATCGGAGGCTATTTTTTGCATTCCTACAAAGACAGATTTTAGGAACTCTTTATCATGATGAATGATGTAAATATCATCCATGTAACGGGCGTAATACTTACAGCCTCTTACAGTCTTGCAGTATTGATCAATAGGTGTGGGATAGAAAACGCCAGCAGTCTGGCTTAGCTCTGAGCCAATACCTAATCCCTTATTATTTTGAAAGCTATCAATGATTAGCTTAATCAGTCTCTGAACATCTGGATCTTTGATGTATTTGTAGAGGTGCTGAAGTAATAGAGCGTGGTCAATGCTATCAAAAAACTTGCTGAAGTCTGTTTGTAGGATATAGCCTTTATTAGTTTTATTTTTGTTGTAATAGTCGTGCAAGTGCGTAAGGATACGCTTGCGTGCGAAAGTGATACCGCGTTGCTCTAGTGCTGCTGAATTATCATAGATTAGATGCGGTCTAAGCGTAGGATTTAATACCTGAGCGCATAAGGCGTGTGATAGCACTCTGTCTTTTACCAATGGTGCTTTTATGTGTCGCTTTTTACCACGTTCACAGATATCAAACTCACGGTATTCGCTAGGCTTGTAAGTTCTATTCTTTACTTCCTGAGCAAGATTAAAACACTCAATAAGGCAGTTGGTCTCAAAGGTCTGGATTGAGCTTTTCCATGAAGTATCTTTCTTGCATTCATAAAAAGCATCGATATAGGTCTGGGGGTTGCAGAGTTTGGCGAAGTCTCCGCTCTCGCTGATAGTATTAGCACCCGTAGGTGAATACGTCGGAGCGGAATTTTTCACATTAAGTGAGTGCATTAAAAGTTCCTTTTCTGCCTATTTAGTGTCTGTAATAACAGACTGCTAAGGCACAAAATCGGGGACGAACCGCATTCACGTTAGACGCATTGTTGTTGTTCGCACCGAGGTCAGTGTTCGCGTTGCAGAAGTTCGTATCGTTCGCCACGGAACTACTCTCAATATCAACTTTTAGCACAAGAAAAATTCTTATTTAATAGGATTTTCTCGCACTCTATTTTAACCCAATCTTGTGCATTTGATTGTAATAATGCTTGTTGTTTAGCGTTTGTATCTGCAACTTCTTTGCGTATCCTATTGTCAGATTTGCGCCAACCTTTAAGGAGTGCTATCTCGCGTTGTGCCATGTCTATGAACGGTATAAGCTGATTAGCTTGTATCGTTGGAATAATCTTCATGAGATATTGCAACTCTTGAATTAAGCGCTCAACGCAAGTAATCGCAAGATTTTGAAATTGCCTGCGTTGAATACCTTCTTCGACAGTGGATATATAGATATTGTTTGCGGTGGTTATGTAATGATACATATCACGACATAAATCTAAAATATAGTTGCGTTCACGTTCAATGAACCAAGCGGGGTATTCTTCAACGCTGATGTTTAATTCTGTCTTAGCTAACGCTTTTGATAAGGCGTTGCGTTCGTCTGGTGTTAGTGTGGTGGTATCTATGAAGTAAGTTTTATCTCTTACTTTCTTTTTTAACCCAAAATCTTTTAAGACTTTGAAAGTGATGTAATCGCGGAGTTTAATTGCGTTGTGCATAAACTCCATCTTGGATAATCCACGCTCTGATTTATATACTGACATGTTTCCGATCGCTAAGTTTGAAAAAGGTTATTTTTGTTTAACCGCCGCTTTCGCGGCGGGGTTTTAGGATTAACAAAGGATAAAGCGGGGACGAACCGCAAGCACGAAAGACGCATAGAAGTTGGTCGCACCGAGGCCAGCGAGCGCGACGCAGAAGACCGGAACGTGCGCCACGGAACGGAGCCAAGTGTTAACCGCTTTATATCCACCGCAGGCCTCTGGGCATAGTCTAAATAGTGGTAATTGTACCTGTCCCATTTCTTCTTCACCACCTGATGATGACCATTGAGGGTGCCCCCACATTTCAACTTCAGATAATAAAGTAAGCTTTTGGTCTGTGTAATCTGACCATGCAGAAACGCAACCGCTCCAAGTAGGCTGTGAACGGGGTGGTTTAGTAGTATCTACAGTAGTAGATAAACGCTCAGTACGTCCACGAATGTGACCGTAGAAAGGAGTACCAGATGCGCCTGCTAGAGCTGTATAGAGCTTAGGCAATGTAGTGGTGTACATCTCAGAGCCAACGTATCCGCCTGCGGTGGTATTACTTTCATTCATTCTGGCATTGATAGTAGTATCAGGAACAATTACTACATGGCCGTTGTGATAGCCCCATGCGTCGCCTGCGTTATCATCGTAAAACATGATGCCAGCTACACGCCATTTGGGATTATAAGTGGTGCCATCATAAGTAAATGAGGCATTGAAGTAATCGCCGATATAAATATCTTCAAAATTCTTGGCAGAGATAGCACTGAGAATAGCTGAGAGATTGGAAAAATGACCGCTTAAAAGATTGGCGCCACGGTAAATATTGTTATGACGTCTAGCAGTGTCTGACCATTCATTGGCTTTGTTAGTTCTTACCCACGCAGTCGTTGCTACATCGGTAGTATTTGATGAAGCGTCAGGGGTCTTGGACTTAGTGAGAGCTGAGAATGTCTTGGTGCCTGAGATAGTCTGGTCGCCAGTAAGTCTTACCATCTTGTTAAGAACGGTGGCCAACTGATTGATTTTGGTAGCACTAGGGGTCTCACCGCCTGCAGTGATAGCGTTATGCAATTCAGAGGCGACAGCATGAAACCAAGCTGCACCGGGCTGAGTAGGAGGAATACCTAAGCTAGGGGTCCCGTTTGTAGGATAACCCTCAGATGCAAGGGTTGAAAGCTCAGGTGCGTTTTCGGTAGCGTTTTGCTGATAGTGTTTGTTGTCCATTATTCTAAAGCTCCATAAGTAAAGATAATGCCAGTGTGTGCAGGGGCATAATGTTTAACCAAACATTCAAATTTATCATTGCCCCAAGTAGATAGATATTCGTTAGCTACACCGTCTACAGTGAAGTATTTTTGATTTTCTTCATCAACGGTTACCGTCCAAAACCATGTTGCCCACTCGTTACTATACAACGAATCAGACACGGGGCTATTCACGGTAAAAGGCTCAGAGGTTGCAAGCTTTACCTTTGAATAGCCACAGATATCACCGATAAGAGGTACAAGCTCAGGAAAGGTTAAGCCTAAGGTACGGATCTTAAATAATAGCTCTTGCCTAAGCTCCTCTAAATCAGTCTCATCCTTGTAGCACTCATCAGGGATACCCCACTGATAAAACCAATCCTCAAGCGTGTTACTTGCAGATTGCGGATCTGATTCGTTGATAAGTACTGAGATATCTGCATCAAGGCGGGCAAACTCAAGTGCAGCTAAGGTTAGCATCTTATTTAAGAAGCAATCCTCAGACAGCTCCCATGCAGGCCCCTTTGGTAGTAACTGCTTTAACCCCTGAAGATATTGCTCAGCAGTTATATTTAGCTTTGCCATGTCACAGTTCCTAATGTTAAGAGATAGCTATTAGAGGTTGCCACAAAGTCAGCAGTAGGCGATGCAATTACATGGTCGGTCTCATCTGCCACAGAGGATAAGCAAGCGTTGATATGAGAGAGGTGGATAGTCCCTCCTGGCACAGCTTCATCCTTAAATAATTTTTTCAATGCAGTCTCTGCAGCACTTCTTATTGCCAGTGTATCAGGTGTAATAGATAGCTTGATATTACACTTTTGCTCTATTGGTGATTCTACATAGACTGTCGCTAGAATTGAGCATTTAGATGTAATGTATTCCTTGCATTTGGTAATGAGCGCAGTATCTGGGAAATCACCGTTAGTATCAAGGATACGGATGGTAACCGTGCCATCGCCCATTTCCTTAGGATAGCACCACGCATAGCCTACGCCATCGACTTCAAGCGCCCATGCTATATAGTCTGACTTTGTACCCTGACGAGGTGGATCTTGAGTACGTGCAAGAACTCTTGCTCTAAGCTCTTCGTCAGTCTCAGCATCAGTGCCCCCGTTAATTTCGGTGGATACCGTCGCCTGTTTTACTCCCTCAAGGGAGTTTACAAGGGATAAGACCTCACCTTTTGCAAGATTATAGCTTGCACCTGCAAGCACTGCTCTCACAGGAGCTACGCCTGCGCTAGATGGTGATTGTGTGGTCTTATATTGATACCCACTTGAGCTTTTTAACAAAGTTCCCACAGGCACATCTACAGCATCATTATAGAATTCAAAGGTAACAGCACCAGTAGCTCTGACTGCAGTCTTACGAGCAATATTAAAGATGCTAGCTCTGCGCTCTAGGTAGGCAGTCTCTGCACTGTCTGAGAATAATTGATCTTTGTAGTAATCAATAGCCTGATAGATAGAGTGCGAAGCTCCGGCAATAACCCTGATGAATACATTCAAATCAGAGCGTGATAGCTCATTTGTAGTCAGTCGTGATTGAGCATCGTTTTGTATTCTGCTGACGATGTCAGATAAAGAGGGGCGAATGCTTGTAGTCATACTTCCTCGAATTTGTAAGAGATATTAGATAAATCCTTAAGGACGATATCAACGGTAAGATCTAATCTATTCACGTCAGCTCGCTCAGGGGTTACGCTCACGGAGTCTGCAATGCTTTCATCAACTAACCACCGCAAGGCATCCTCGCAGGTCTCCCTAATAGCAAGGATAGTGTCATCGGTTAAGCTACGGCGTAGATACTGCCAAAGCTTGGAGCCTGTCTTATAGGTGTTAAAGGTATCGCCCCACCATCCAAATTTATTAGAGCCGTCATAGATATCTCCTTGCTCAGCACGGTGCCAAGAAAAAAGAGAAATCACTACTGCCCGAGCCAGACTGTCGTCTAGATTGGCGTCAACCTTGGCATTATTAACGTACATCTGCATAGTATTGTTTTACCTTGGTAAGCTGATTAGGGCATAGGTGAGATGCGCTAAAGTCAAAAACGTAAATACCTGCTCCCGTCTTATAGCCAAAGCAGGCGCAACCGACCAATCGACTTAGATCCTTACAGTCATAAAAAAAGTGCCCCATTTCCACGGAGCACTCATTTAAAGCTATTGAGGTGCGCATTGTGCGCCATTTGCCTGATTGGTAAAGATGTACAGGTCTTATAGAGCTTGCTATCTTCATTATCTAGGTCCTGAAGTAGTACCACCACTGTCACCAGTGTGAACGTGGGTGCTAAGGTTAATTGAGCCTGAACTAATCGAGCCTTGAGCGCTAATAGTGCTTGAGGTGTTAAGAGTGCCTGTGATCACTACATTGCCTTTAATATTCACATTGCCGGTGATGTTTACTGTAGGCGCTGTAACGTTCACGGTACCTGAAGTTTTTACATTTATGGGAGAGCTTACGCCGTTGACTTCAATGCAATCCCGCTTGATGTATATATATCGACCTTTATCGTCATATATAGCCACCTCACCTTGTTGCATATCCTTGATGCGGTAGCGTCTATCGGCAACGTTAATAACCACGCCATGATTGCGCTCATCATCAAAGTATAGATTAACGGCATCCGTCTGGCCGTCTGTAAAAGGCTCTGACGTGAAGCCATAAGGCTCTAGATGCTCCATATCATCCTGCACTGAGGTTGAGTTATAGAGTGTCTGAAGCTCTCTAAGCTCAAGCTCTGGCTTAGCGCCTGTAACGGTTGATCTTACAATTTGCGTCATGTATTCACCGTAACTGTCTGATTATTCTTGCCTACTAAATCTAAGCCGTTATCGACATTAGCCCACTTTGAATTATTGCTACCAGAGCTTGCGACCATTGCTTTATCCTGCTGTTGAGTTTGTTGATCAGGTTTAAAGCCTGCAGGAGGCACGCATTCAAGAGTGGTTAACATGCCGTTATTGGATAGCGTGTAAGTAACCTTGGTAATAAGCATCTCTTGAGAGTTATTCAGAATGTCATCTTGAATAGTCGCCAGAGTATTAGCTTTCCAAAGCTCGCCACCTTCAAACTGTCGCCAGCCTACTACTGTGTAAGAGGTTTTATAAAATAGACTTCGTCGGTATTCAGCCTCTGTTCTTTTTGAAGATTGATCGCTTCCGTTTTGCTTTTGATCGCTTTTACATTGATAGCGAAAGCGGTTTACTTTATTGTCTATACTATCGCTAAAACTTTGTAAGGCTTTGCCTGTTTGATTCGTTGATCCCTTTTGAGAGGATAGTAGTCTATACGCTGAAAATAATTTTGAACCATCGAATTGAGCCGATGCGCTTAAAACATTCTGACCTAAATTTAGACTCGCTAAGTTGTGCGATCGCTTTTCTTCATCGACAATCTTTAGATTGCCATATTCATCATCGATAAAGTACAAGCCAGTAGTTCCTGCAAGATTTTGTAGAGCCTGCAAGATTGTGCCGTCTTCTTTGATTGTCTGATTAATATTACCGTTTACGACATCGTTATCAAGCTCACAGATTAGATGTATACCGTAAGGTGCTATCAGTTGAGCTACAGCTTGCTTTAAAGGTATGTTTTTAAACTGATTGGCAGCAATAGTGATATCAGGTTCAACAAAATCACCAACGCTTCTTGTGGCACTCCATTTTTGAGAGTTAACGACGGAGCTGAAATCGTATCCATTCCACGCAGGTGAGCAATCTATCAGATCTTCGGTGCGAGAGCGCCCAATAATGCTTGCATTTACATTGGTACCATCATAGCTAATAGGTGTTGCGTCGATGTAGCCCGTGAGCACCAAATTACTGCCTATATATACCTGAACCTCATCACCAACATTAAAAGCAGTTAGCAAATCAGCAGATTGAGGAAGCTTAGCAGTTGTTCCTATTTGGAAAGAGCGAGCGATAGTGTTTAGCTCTGAGGTAATACTAATCTCTGTCCAGTATTCATACTCAGAGGCTGAGCCGTTAACTACTACTCTAACTTTGTCTGAATTGGTCATAAAAAAAGCACCCTTTCAGGTGCTCTCCTCGATTTAAAAAACTACTTTCTAAAGAAATAATTACTGACTAAAGCAGATAAGACGCCCGTCAAAATATAAAGAGATATGTTTTGCAGATTTGTAATTTCATCTGTGGTTAACCAACGGAACCTTTGTGGTAAAAGTATATTGCACAACCACACAATCACATATAATCCAGCAAATATTCCACCGACGTAAAAACAATATTTCTTAATCCTGTGAAGTATTATCTTATCATCACGGCGATGCTGTGCGTCAACGTCAGCTGGTGATATAGAGATATCCTCAAGATTAGTGTCAGGATTAATATTTGGATCTTCGTTTTGGTCAGTTTTGATTTTCATTCTGTAGCTGAGTTTTTAAAATTCTTTCTCTAAAAAATGTTCTAATCACAGTATCGCCAACATCTCCGTATAAACACTGACCATTAGCTGAGCATAAGGCCCAAGGAGATGAGGGGCGGTGCGACCATTCAACAAGTTGCCCCGCAGTGAATTTACCGTAGTATTCAATGGTGCTATCAATCGTTTCTACAAAATCATATAGAGGATCCTGTGAGTTGCTGACGTGAGCAAATGGATCTTTTGTGTAATCAATGCGACCTTTATGATGGGCATTAAATGCTTCAGGAAATGCGGGGCCATACTGCCAGCATTTAGGGTGCTCTTTGGTCAGTCTCCTGTTATAGACTGCAAGAACAACACCATAACAACAATACAAAAGTTTTTGGGCCTTTGTATATCCACAGTCGTACCCTAGTGCAGCACATTTTGTAAGAATATGAGCCAGCACGTCTATGCTGTCATATTCTCCATTATGGTTATCAAAAGAAAACATACGATGTCCTGCATTTAATCTATATGGCACTGGGTATTAGATTCATACTCTACGCAATGATACTTCTTGCCGTCGATGTATACCTCTCTGTCTGATAAATCAATGCCGTCGCCATAGTAGGCATGCTGTTTTTCAACAGGGCCTAGCCACTCAATGCAGGCACGATTATATTCAGCTGCTGAATTGTATTTTGGTGGATTTTTTACAAGCTCATCAGCAAATTTTTGAAGTCTAGCATTAGCCTCTTTTTCATTTGTAGTGAAGTAAGTTTCAGCAGAAACTGAAGCCGTAAATATAAGCATCAATGCAAGCAGAATGTATTTCATGATCTAGCCCTCTTTTTGCGAAGTATAGATCATGATTTGTTAGTTGCAAATTAGGTGCTAATTCTTACCGACTTTTGAGGGAGAAATAACGGATGGATTATCCTATTGCGACTTATTAGCTTTTCAACATCGTTGGCATTCTCGGTAGTGTCATAAGCAAGCACTACCGCAGGCTCAACCTCTGGAGGCGTAACCGTAATGCTAGAGGTGGACGCCATGACAACATCGGTAAGATAGCGGTAAACATAATGATAAGCATTCTCAATATATTCATATTGATAGGTTAAATCCTTGCCTAAGTAGACCATCTCATTCTCAAGCGTCTCTAGGATGCTATTGCGAAGCTCTAGCACCTCTTGATCACTGCGAGTTGAAGCTCCTTCATCTAAGGGCGTGCCTATCATAGATGTCGCACCCACCATCTGGACTAGCATCACCTGACGCACTTGATCTTTAACTGAGGTAGTTAACTGCTCTTTCTGTGTATTTAAATCCTTGTTCCGGGTATTCCATACAGTAAGGCTATTATCAGACGCTGCTACCTTTTTATCATTGCATACTGCCTTGATAGCATCGGTAGCCTTGCCCCAGTTGATTGAGGATGCTGTATAGCCACCAACGCCCATAGCATTAAATAAAGCGTTGGTAAATTCGTTAGGACCTTTGGACATAGCAGAGGCTACGACGGTTGCAAGCTCTGAAATATTATCCTTTAAGTCAAAGAGTGTGGTGAATTTACAATCAGTAAAGGCCCCTAAGATATCTTGAAATTGGCCTGTGGCTATTTCCTGCACTATCTCGTTAAAGTTTTCTATCTGATCCCAAGTTAAGCCTAAGCATCCTGCCAAAGCATCCGCCCATGCATCCGCCTGAGCTCTGATTAAGGCTCCCCAAGATTTTGAGCTTGTAGGATTATCAAGACTTCCTGCCTCAACAAAGGCGATAGAAAAAGTAGAGATGCGTTTTTCTGCATTCCATGAGACCTTAGGCGTATCGATTGAATAGACCTGCAGAGAGCCAAGCCAAGGATGCACTAGCTTCTTGGCAGTGCCTCCGTTGGTCTCAAGCTTTTCAATTAAACGCTTAGTGTGAGAGATGTAATCGTCACCTAAGATAAAGCCTGTAATCGTAAAGGTACGCTTAAGCCTGCCTAAATCCTCAGTGTAAGGAGTATCACGCTGAGGATATTCATGGGTTACGGTTCTTCGTCCAAAATTGACATCAGACGATAAGACCTCAAAGCTAACGCCATCATAGCTAGCCTTTCTAAGCTTAGTAGAAAACAAAGCCATTAGCGAAGTCTCCCGTTATTAGTTACAGTCTGCATCTTCATTCCAGGATCTATTTTTTGGCTTACCACTTCAGCGGTAGTGTTTTGATCTGTACGCACATCAATCTCAAGCTTGTTATTGGTAGTAACAGTAGGATTGAGTGCATTTTGCTGTAAAGGAGATTGCAGAATAGTTGTACGTTCCTGCCATGGGTTGCGATACGGCTCTACCGTAGTTGTACGTTCCTGCCATGGGTTGCGATACGGCTCTACCGTGGTTGTACGTTCTTGCCATGGGTTGCTTTCTTGCTTAGGCTCTTCTTCCTGCTTCTTATTATCACCAGTGAAGAAGTTCTTAGTGGCGCTCCAAGCGTTGGAGAATTTATCGCCTACCCATGATGCAGCGTTTTTAATTCCGTCAAATGCTACGGCGAAGTTATCAAAGAATGCAGATTTAATATTCTGCCAAAGATTGGCAAACCATTGAACTAAAGGCTCTAGGGCTCCTTTGATAGCCTCTGCAGATTCTGGGAATAGGCTCTCAAAGATTTTCCAAGCAATCTTAATAGGTGCGAAGAATACATTAGTAAACACACCTACCACAGCGCCTAGCAAATCTGAAAAACGTTGAGGGAGAGCACCCCAGTCACCAGAGAATAAGGCAGATACGAGACCGCTTAGGTTATCCCATACTGCTTTGATGCCGTTTAAGCCATCCGTGAAGAATGCCTTAACTCCTGCCCACACCTTGCCAAAGTAAGGCACAACATCATCCCAATAGGCATAAAGCAAACCAACAGCCGTACAAATGCCAGCAATAGCCAAACCAATAGGATTAGTTAAAAAGGCAACACCTACTGCCTTAATACCAGTAATTAGCACGGGAACTAAGGTCTTAAACGCCAAGCCCATTTTTACAAAAGCACCAACACAGGCAACAGCAGAGCTTACAAGCTTAGCGCCAAATAGACCAGCAACTACAATAGCTACAGTCTTAAGCCCGCCCAATGCTTTGAATACTTCAACCGAAGTACGCACGAAGCTTGTCATGCCCGTGATGATAGCTTTGAAATCGATCTCTTTTAAGGATGCGGTGAGATCCTGGATCATGTCTGATAGCTCTTGAGCCATCCACTCACGATTGACGGTAACCCATTCCCTCATGGCGGTGAAGATAGGCGCAAGCACAGGAGCCAATCTTTCGCCTATAGCAATCTGCACACCGAGGATAGACTTCTCCAATAGCTTCATGCTGTCATCAAGCATGGAAACGTTATTGCCGTCTTTCATGTACAGACCTAAGCGCTCTGCCTCATCTGCTGCATTCTTGAAAGCCTCAGCCCCGCCCTCCATGCATTGGATTAAATCTTGTCCAGCTTTACCCAAGGCAGTGTTTGCGATGTAGGCCTTTTGTGCCTGTGTATGCTGTCTAGCAATAGCATCGGCAAGCTCTGGCATTAAGTTTGCAGCAGTACGCATCTTGCCATTGGCATCTCTTAAGGAAATGCCAAGCTTTGCCATCATCTCTTCAAGCTGTTTATTCTTACCCTGCCCTGCATTGGCAAGGTTCTTTTGAAACACGCTCAAACCTGCGTTCATGGTCTCAGTGCTAGCACCTGCCATATCGGCAGCATGTTGCAGAGCTACTAGTTCATTAGCAGTCATGCCTAGCTTTGCTGAGGTGTCATTTAAACTGGTGCCGTAACCTAGGAATGCGTTGATTGAGTTCTTAACGCTTGCGGTCACAGCAGTAAGAGCGCCTGCAATAGGAGCTAAGGTGATCGCTCCTAAGCTAGTGGCACTCTGTCTAAAATTCTCAGCAGTCTTAGCAAAGCCCGCAAAAGATTTCTTTAATTCCTTTAAAGGCTTACTGCATTGATCTGTGATCGTGAACAGAGCCTTAAATTCTTTTACTACAGCCATTTTTAACCCTGAGGATTTATTACCTTAGATATACGAATTCCGTGACTGACTAGCTTATTAAGATCAGTCAAGGAACGATCTAAAACGGTTAAAGGATCAAAATGCCACATCCACGCTGTCTCATATACGATGTTTTCAAAGCGTGTCATGGCATTCTTATCGGTTAACCCATATCGCCGAAAAAATTACCAACCACCCCTGCGAAGGTGACTAGATCCTTTGGCGATAACTTACCAACGACTGAAGGCGGTACAGCACCAAGTTTTGAGATGTATGCTGCCACCACGTCCATGTCTATCTTCATGTCTTCACCGTGAAAATAAAACGGTACTCCGAGCTTGGTTACCTCAAAGCCAGTAGGCTCACGCAAGGTAATTTCCTTAATCTCGTCAGTACCGTTTTTAATCACGGAGCTGAGCTTAACAGTCTGCCCCATTTAATACCTCTATGAAGTCTGAAGAGTGCCAGATAAGCCATGGAACTCAAGGGTGGTAGTGCCATCAGAGGCATTACCTGCGATATCACCCTCAAGCCATGCACCGTTTAAGGTGTATACCCAACCGTTAGATAGCTCGGCGGTGATAGTCATATCAACGCTGTCTAGCATAGAGGTAGGAAAATTAGGCTCTAGGAATACGCTTGCCTTGATGTAAGGAGCAGCATCAACCTCAGAGTAACCAACAACACCAGTAGAGCCGATTTTGGTCTCTCTGGTGACAGAATTTAAAGGAAACTCTACAGAGCCCTCAACGGCAAGCTGTGCTCCGTCAGCCTTGATGTAGCAAGTTCCTGCAATTTTTTGACCCATTTTTTACTCCTTAATCATTATCTGAGTACTGGAGACGGAACTGAGCCTGCATCGCAAAGATACGCAACTGATTGACCAAATCAGGAGGTAGCAATACATCAATGCGGTTCACGTCAGAGCTGTTACGTTCGACAATCAAGTATTTGGCGAACAAGTCAGCATTCTCAACTAAGCCATCACGCTCCATTGAAGCGTACTGAGAGATAAGCTCAGATTTAATCACCTTAGGGGTAACGATAGCCTGACCTGCGCCGTAACGGGTGCCGTCATTTGCAAGCTTATGGCGTGCATACTTAGAGGTAATGACAGACTTTAAGCGGGTAATGATTTCAGCTAAGGTGAACAAGGTATTAGCGTCGAGATAGGAATTATCCGCATCGCCGAACTTGTTCTTCTGGTAGGTGGTAATTACACGCTCAAGCATCACAGTGCCTGATACATAGTACAAGGTAGCAATACCGCTATGGAGCAGAGTATTACGCTCAGATAGGCCAAAGCGTGCCTCAATAGCAGTCTGCATCAAGCCGTTTAGCTCACCAGTCTGGCAAGGACGTGCAGGATCATTAGTAATAAAGCCTGCGATACGACCTAATGCTGCACCAGTCACGATATAGCAAGGCTCAGGCATAGCAGGCTCAATGCCAAACACAGTGACGTGTTGATCATTACGGGTCTTGCCAAAGGTTACTAAGGTCTCAGCATCGCCACGCTTGGTGGTAAATACCTGACCATACTGCATACGAGCATAGGACCAACGACCAGTAGAATCATTGAACTCTGACTTGCAGGCATCTAAGGCAGTAGCTGAGTTATCCTGAATACCAACGAAGGTATAGGTCTCTGTGTTAACAGTCTTGAAAGCCTCTTCATAATCAGGTTCACCTGCGCCACCAGTTAGAGCCCCCTCAACGTTCATGTTAAGACCTGCGACATTGCTCTCCCCACCAGTATCGCCCTGAAGGTTCTTGCTGATAATGATGTCATTACCGAAAACACCACCAACCTTGCAAGTTAAATCCACAGTACCGCTATCGGTTGAATTCTCGGAGGCTACAACGGGCAAATCACCTAAGCTATTGATAGCTTCAATCATGCCAGATGCAGCTTCGGAGGCAGTAGTGCCAGCTGAAACAGAGAGGGCTACAAGCTCAGAGCCAATATATAGGCTCAAGGTGCCTGATTCAGTTGCAGTGCCTTTAAGCTCAACAGAGCCAGTGGCTTTAACTGCAGTAGAGCAAGCAACAGGAATACACCAAAGCTCTAAGGTAGTATTCTGGTTGCGGAATGCCTCAGCCATTAAGGCCAAAGGAGATCCACGGCCGAACTTGGTTTTAGCCTGCTCAGCAGTTGATACTAAAGTAGGCTTGTTTAGCGTTGCAGTAGCATCGGTATCAGTGCTATTCATTAAGCCAATGATTAGCGCCTTTTTATCAGCAGTGGCAGTGTTAGCCATGCTGTTGTCAACTTCCGCATAGAATAAAGGTACACGGATGTTTGACGGAATATAATTAAATGAAACAGCCATTTAATAACTCCAAATCACCATAAATCTTTGTAGATAACTTCGTCTTGCTTTTCAGTCTTGACGTTGTTGTCATACAGCCCAGTTAGACGCACCTTAGCGTCAATATTTCCGTCTGGCTTATCGTCATCGCCGATCATGTCGACATCTGAGTAAACCGTATCGAAATCGCCACAATCCTCTTCAAGCTGTAGAGGCTGACGAGTGTCTTGGTGGTCAATCACGTAATCGCAGGTAAATTCAAGCTGAACGAACCAAACCTTAGGCGATGCTCCCGTATCTAATACCCTGTAATTTGAGTAGGAATAGATGCAGTTGTTGTCACCATTGGGAGCCCATGAAAGCAAGGCCTTGAATACCTCATCTTTCAAGTCTTCCACCAAATCGCCCGCATCCTGACCTCTGATATCAGCGCTAGGAACTCCTATCACCACGGCGACGGTTGCTGTCACCTCTTGGTAATACCAGTTTTCAGAGCGCTGAAGCTCTTGAGGGTTTTCACTTACGGTAAACACGTAAGCTGAGGGAAAATCGGCAGGGTTGATTGCTGATAAGCTTGTCCATTCAATAGCGCCAAATACACGGTTATTAAATGAGGGACAACGCTCACGTAACGCTTTGATTGTGCTTGATACTCTCATTGTTTCCAGACCTTTAAGGAATCCGAAATAGCATCATCGATAATTGGATCTGTTTGATGCCTGGTTAAATCCTGCGCATCGCCTATAAAGTTTTTACGTGGTAGCAAAGTGTGATCTTTCTTTCCAGATGCCAAGACGGCAGGATAGAAAAATGAATTAGGCAGAGTTGATACCTGAACACGTGCCCAAAGCTTGTCACGCTTCTTTGACATCACAACCTTAACGTTACGGCGCATCAAGCCGGTATCTCTTCCGGGGTATTCGCCCGGCTTTGATCTACGCTTAGGCGATATCAATCTTTTTGAGGATTGCTGTACTAAGCGAGCGACACGACGTAAGCCTTTCTTAATAGTCTTCCTATCAAGATCCATTACGGTAAGGTAGTTAGGTAGTTTGCAGGATACTTTGATCATTCAAAGCTACTCTCAATACGTTCATTGCTTGTCTCAGTGCCAATAGCTCCGTATTCACGTACCTCAAGGAGCGTGAACTTATCTTCACCATTGCACTCAGTCACACGCACGGTGGCATAGTTCCTGCCCTTGTATCTGACCCATACGCCATGATTTATGGATACAGCGTCAGTCTTATCCTGATACGAGCGTATCCAGATACGATGTGATGCTTTATCCTCTGTCTGAACGGTGCCCCAGTACACAGAGCCTGTGGGTTCAATCTTTGCCCAGACAGACATGATGTCGGTGTCTTCACTTTGAGCGGAGGCATTGCCTGTAGGCGTGTCGGTATGCCTAAAAAGCGTGATGCGCTTATTAAGCTCACCTGCGGTAGGAACTGATACACTCATTCGCTATCTTCCTCATCTCTATTCCAAAGAATAAAAGGATCAAGCAGATGAACGTGATACTGGCTCAAGGCTTTTTCTCCAGACATCTCACGATGTGCGAAGAGATCACCTGCACAACAGAGTACATACTGCTTCACTGCAGGAGGCACGTTGTCAGCACTCTCTGCTAGAGCCTGCTCATCGTTGCGCTTGATAACCTCTCTTTGCATCGTATGCTCTGCGTCACCAGTAGCAACTAGCAGATACTGCGATAAAAGAGTGTCCTCAAAATCATCATCAATGTGTAAGTGAGCCTTAAGCTCCTCGACAGTGATAGGTGATAGAGGTGAAGTTTTTTGCCAAATCATTGTTCAGTTCCGAAAATAGAAAAGCCCTCGATGTTACTCAAGGGCTTGGTCCTAAGGTGCGAAATTCACTAAGCGGTAGGAAGAGCGAAATCGCCACCCATGATTGCCTGAGGGAACTCATAGGCTACGCCTAAGCGACGCTCAACACGGATAGTGATTAAGTTCTGGGTAAAGTTCTGATCATCAGAATCAGACATAGCAAGGTTGAGAGATTGACGGTCGTAGATGGTTGCGCCAACAGTCAAGTTACCCAAAATGTACTTCCCCTGAGAGACGGATGCAGAGGTAATAACAGGAATACCCCACAAGGTCTTAGTAGCAATAGCCTGAGGGCCACCCAAGATATAGCGCTTCTGGCCATCCTTGAGCATAGCAAGTTTGGTCCAATCAGCAGGATTTAAAAGGATGAACTCAGGGGTGATATATGAATTCTCAAGCACAGACTTAACCTTTAAGACAAAGTCAAACAAGGTAGCATCTGAACCAAAGTCAGCCTTAGAGATAGAGCCTGCAGTGACAGGATCAGTGAAGTTACCCTCTTTCAAAATACCGGGCAACTGAGTAGCACCACCAGTACCAGTGACGAGCTGAGCGTCAACGGTAGCCTGCAATGCGTACTGCATCTTGGTATTGATGTAAGCAGCCAAAGCAGGAGCATCTGCTGCCAACTGATTGGTGATCTTAGTCCAGTGGGCGATAGTCACAATGTTAGCAGTGTGCAAGGTAGGAGCGGTGAACTTAGTCTCAGGCTTATCGGCACCTTCAGCAACGATTGCGACAGCAGAGGTGTATGAACCCTCTTTCATGTACTCTACGGAATTAGTAGATACAGGAACGTGAGGGAACAAATCCTCAATTACCAAAGGACGCTCAGGAAGAGTGAGCATACCTGCTACCTGATAGGGAACAGCAACGTTATCACGGGTGATAGAGTTAGCTGCAGAGGTAGTAGATGGAGTTGCGGTCTTTTTGAACTCAAAGGTGGTCTTACGATTAGATTCGAAGTTGCCGTAATTGGCAGACTTTACAAAGGACTCACCAAAGGAGAGAGGTACTTCAGCAGTCTTAACGCCTGCAGTCTTACCCTGCTCTGCATCAGCTAAAGCCTTAGCGAGTTTTACCTGCTCATCACCAATGCGCTTGATTTCGTCAGATAGAGCCTTTTGGGATACCTGACGGTCATTCTCTAAAGAGGTAATTTTCTCATCGATGGCATTTAAGCCTTTGACGATTTCAGTTACGTTTTCCATAAGTTTTTATACCTATTTTATTTTGTTTAAGATTGATTGGATCTTTGAATTGATCTCAACCACGTCTGCGTTCATGGCTTTGGCATCAGCATCACGCTGAGGTGAAAGCACACGCTTGGCAACTGCAATAAATGCCTTTGCCTGATTGCGAGATAAGCCAGCATCACGCAGACCAATCTCAAGATCTTTGACGCTCTGCATCTCCTCAAAGGATTTGCACTCAGAGATGCGAGCAAAATTGTCAGCAGGAAGAGATACAACGCTGATTTCATATAGGCGTTGCACGTTCTTGATTAGGTTTCCGCCGTCTTCCTTCTCTTCAAAATCATCCTTAGCCATGGAGATCCTGACGCTCATGCCAGTAAGAGAGCCGAACTTTACAGCGTCATACACTTCCTTAGCACGGGCGTTATTAAGGTTTAATTGGCCCTTTACCTTAAGGCCTACCTCGTCAACCGACATCTCAAGCCATTTGCCGATTGGTAAGGAGTAGTCATCATGGCCATATAGCATGACAGGAAGCTCACCAGAGGCAATGACGTGATCATATGCCTTAGGATCGATAGTATCGCCGTAGCTGTCTACCTTGTTAAAGACTGAGGCATAACCTTCAATGATGCCTTCATCCGTCTTAAGCTCCATGGCCTGCGGAGCATCTTTTTTTAAAGTTTTCATTATTGCCTCACGGGTTCTTCAGTTAAAGGAGTTTGCGACACCTGCGATGCGTTGACGGTGCCTAGTTGATCAAGTGGCTGAAGATTGCTTTGAGCGGTAAGAGCGTCGCCATTAGGTAGCGGAGCCATACCTTCCTCAATGCGCACTTCGTTACGAGTTTTCCAACCGTTTTGTACTGCCTGTGCGTTGATTTGAGAGCGAACTTGATCACTTGCACGGTTCAAGAATGAGAGTCTGAAGCGTACTTGATGGTTTACTCGCTCATCAGGGCAAGGCAAGCGTTTCATTATTGCCTGCTCAAGCGATGTACACATTGGCAGGATGGTTTGCTTGTAAAAGTTTGCGGTGACCTGCTCAAGATTAGATCCTGGAGCGCCTCCGTCACTGTTTACTAAGGCAGACGGAACGCCAAACCAACGGCAGATTTCCTCAACAGCGAATTTTCTAGTCTCAAGAAGCTGTGACTCTGCTGCAGTCTGGTTGAGCTGAATAAATTGCATCGATGCGGGCAATACTGGAATACCTTCACCTGCTCTCATGCGCTGAAACTGCTTAGCTATCTCAATCTTCTGGGTATTATCAAGCTTGCTCTCACTGGTAAGAATTCCATCAAGGCGACCTTTCTTCCCAAAGATATCGACCGCAGTTGTCTGAGCAAGGGCGCTTTCGGTAACCGATGCTTTCATAAAATCGAGCTTAGCTAGACCTATTACACCGTTGCCCATCGATTTCCAATGTAGGATCTGCTCAGGCTTGTAATCTACGTACTCATTCTTTTTGTTGTAGTAGTGATAGATTAAGGAACCATCTTCATCGAGGTACACTCTCATTTGATCTGGATTGAGAGGATACAAGGCCTTAACGGTCTTATCAGTCTTGCGCACAATGAGCGCATAGGCATTACCACGCAATGCCCAGTGCATCGTCATGGTGTGAATGAACTCATAAGGAGTCATACCGTAATTAGGTGACTGTTGCAGGATATATGCGAGATTGCATTTATCGTCACGTTCACGGTTACCAAATCTATCCTCAAGATACACATCAAGAGGGAGCGATGCCATAGTGCGAGAGAGCAAATCCACACATGCCCAAATAACAGGAAGCTGTAGGGCGCTATCTGGTGGATAGTTTTTAGCATTCTCGATTGCTGGCATCTGAGGGAGGTTGTCCTGCCATCCGGCATGATCACCAGATGCGGAAAACCAACCGCCAAACCATTTCCAAAAAGCCATAGCTATTCCTATAAAATTAAATCAATGCCAGAAACATCGGCAATGTATGAATTCTCAACGTCCATGAAGATGGCCTGTTTCATTGCCATGATTAAGGCAACCATGCCATCGATTTTGTTATCTGGAGTTTCCTTGCGAGGGTATACATTCTCTTTGGCGTCAAAGTGAGCTACTAAGTTTGATGCCATCCACTCAAGCACGGGATTGCCGTCTGTATGAAGCTTGCCTGCGTATACCAATGCTTGCACCTGCTTCATGGGCTCACTGAAGTTTGATACGGTGGGCTTTAACTCCACCATGCTTAAGCCCTCATTCTGAAGATTGGTTGCAAGCTGATAGGCCTGCCACGGGTCAAAGGCTATAGCTAAAGTATCAAAGCGTTTAGCGTCTTCAGCAATGTATTCCTGGATCTCCTCAAGGCTATTGATAGCACCGTCAGAGACATGGATTAAATCCTGCTTTGCCCAACTCTGATATTGAGAGTTTGATGAATTCTGAAGCTTCTCTTGAGGAAGCCAAAATTCAGGGAACGCATAATAATGGATAGTCTCATCATCCTCTTGTCTAAAGAACAAGCGGACTAATGCCGTGATATCAGTCTTAGCAGCTAAGTCTAAGCCGTAGATGCAAGGTAACCCCTCAAACTCTGCAAGAGTAACTTGTGGGCGGTATGCTTTACGCCATTTAGCCATCTGAAAGAATGCGCTATCAGCGTTACACCAAACATCAAGGTGCTTAGTCTTAAAGTTATTCTCAGAGGCAGGATCTGTTAAAGCCTTAGATAAGGTAGAGAGAATAGCCTTAGGCTGAACGGATACATTCCAATTAGGATTAGCTTTGATTAAAGCCTCTTCCGTGCGCCAGTCGTCTTTTTCATCAATGGTGTAAATGATGCCAAAGTGTGAATCATCATTAGCACTACCATCTAAAAGCTTAGTCACATACCTGCGCACCTCATAGCATATGCCCGTGAGGTTAAAGCCTGCAGTGGTGATCATCCACATGATGGGCTGTTTACGCTTACCGATAGAGGTCTCAACTACATCGTAGACCTCACGTGTTTTGTGAGCATGAAGCTCATCGATAATGGCGCAATGAGTATTAAGACCGTCTAGGGTTTTGCCGTCAGCGCTCTTAGGTTCAAACTTTGAATTTGTACCCGGTACAACCATGGAATGGGCTAGCACCTGCAGACCATAAGCATCCTTTAAGTCTGCATTCTGTCTAGCCATCTGCTGAGCGTCATTAAAGACAATCTTAGCTTGATCTCGAGTGGTAGCGAACGAATAGCAGTCAGCGCCTCTTTCTCCATCAGCTGTAAGCATGTACAAGCCGATGCAACTTAGAATTGTGCTTTTTCCGTTCCCTCTCGGCACTTCGACGTAAGCACGTTGATAGCGTCTATTACCCTCATCATCAACCCATCCAAATACGGTGGTGAGGATGAATACCTGCCACGGTTCTAAGAGAATGCGCTCTCCTGCTTTACCTGCTTTGACGTGATGCAATAGCTCTGCATACTTACAAGGCTTGCCAGCTCTTGCGGTGTCAAAATGATAGGGAAAGCGCTTTCTCTTTAAATCGTCACGTTGACGCTTACAGGCCTGCTTTACATAAACACATGCAGGCACAACACCCGTTAGCACATCTTCAATGTACTTATTAGCGATTGCGATATAGTCACGCATTAGAGGTCAACAAATCCGTTGGTCTTTTCTTTTTTCTTGGAAATACTTACTTTTGAACGAGAGGCAGGAGTGAAGCCTAGCTCCGTTAAATACATGCGCAGAATACCTTTGAGATCATTCTGCATCCTAAGCATGGGATGAGGCTTTGAGATACCAGTCTCAGGATCTGTGACGCTAAGACCTTCACGCTTTAACGTTTCTTCACAGTCCAAAATCTTAGCCATGGTGTCAGCCCAACATGCAAAGACTGAAAAATCTAGCGTAGTAAGCATTTCATCCGGCGCTTGATCTATAGCAAATTTCCACAGCTCCTGCGCCTTAGGTGAAAGATACTCAGGAGGCATGACCGTCTTTAATGCGTGCTCTGGCACTGGCTCATTAAAGTTGGTGCGACATGGTTGCAAAGTTCCTTGCAGTTTTTTAATCGCAGTGGGTTTTCTTGGTCTTGCCATAAATTTTTATCTGAATATTTTTACTTTTGTCTAAAATACTGGACAAAGTCCCCATTTTGCACGCATTTTTTCACGACTGGGCGGGCGCTCTTCGGCTTTTTCAGTCAATTTTTTGACTCCCCCTCGGGGTCTGCGCATTACCAAAACCGCCATCTTCAGTGACTGTTTTACGGGAATGGCATCTGTGACAGAGAGCTTGCCAATTATCTTGATCCCAAAAGAGTTGCTTATCTCCTTTGTGTGGGATGATGTGGTCTACCTCAGTTGCGGGGGTAACTCTGCCTTGTCTTTGGCATTCAGCGCAGAGAGGATGCTCAATTAAAAAAGCTTTGGAAGCCTTTGACCATTGTCTTGTATAGCCTAAAGCGTAAGCTGATGAGGTTGTTCTAAACTTTTCTCTCTTAATCTGCTTAAGATGCTGAGCACAATAGCTTGAGCCAGAGACAGCAAAGCATCTGCATCCTGCATAAGCGCAAGGTCTTGCAAATGCATTAGCCATGGCTTGGTAAGTGCATATGCTTCACACGGTCTTTAACTTCGGCACGCTTAGCATCATTGAAGCGGTCTAAGGTTCCTACTAAGTAACCAGTCACACGGCGAATGCGCTCAAACTTAACACCTTCACCAACTACACCATCGTGGGCATGTAATCTAGTTTGCATCTTTTTGTACCTGCTGATAAAGCTTAAGTAATGTGTTGTACTTCACTGCGCACTCATCACGTTCTTTTGCGAACTCAAGAACTGACTTTTCACAAGCTCGGAGGCTCGCTGTATTCCGTCCACTGTTAGCGGACTGCTTAACGTTGCAGGAAGCTTTGGCACCTGAGGACACTTGTTTGTCACTATCGTCTGCGGAGTTGTGCTGCATCCTGTTAACGCTATCGACAGCAGTAGCATACTCAAGCTCAACGTTCTTAAGCTCAAGATTGCTTTTATCAAGCGCATCGTTTAGTCCTTGTTGCCATTCAAATTCTGTTTTGGCTTGTTGCTCGATTGCCTGAGCATTAGCCAGACTTTGCGCCTCTTTAAGCGCTGAGATTTGCATCTTTGCATTGTTCAGCCCATACGAAAGGATAGCGATTAAGCAACCGCAAACAATGACAACAGTTAAGGTGATTTTATCCATAGCTCACTATGACAAGAAGAGCTCTCGCTCAGCTCTTCTTCTTGTAACTAATCCAGGTATTTTTTTCTTACCTGCGTAAACCCATTTTAGGAACTCATCAGAGGCATCTCGATAGCGACAATCTTTGAAGCACTGCCAGAGTGTGGACTCCTTAAGTCTGCCAATACCAAGATTGAAAGCAAATGAAGCTAAGGCATCGAATTGTCCTTGCGTGACATTGGTATGCCCTGCATCAACAATCAGCCTATTAAGATTGATACGTACTAGCTCCAAATCATCATCGAAAAGGTGCTCGGCTTGTTTCTGAGTGATACCTTGCTTGAAACCACCGCTCTCTTTTTCAGTCTTAGTGATTAAATGGCCATAGCCGATAGTCTCTAATCCTGCGACGTCTTTATAGACAGTAGTCCTTAGTCCTTCATATTTCTTAATAAAGGAGCGACCATAATCCGATACGTTCTTATTCATCTTTCTTAATCTTACTTTCAATGTATCCAGTGACTAAGCCTTTAAGGTAGTCAGCGCCTAACCATCCGCAGAATGTTCCGCAGAAAATCGAAAGATTGGGGTTCATGTCAAAGATGTATATGCCCAGCTGACATAATCCAGAGCTGATACAGGCGCACAGAGCTGCTTCCGCAATGCGGGAACTCCATGATTTTTGTGTCTCTCTATTTCTAAGCATAGTGACAAAAAAGCCTGCGACACCGCCCAAGAGGATACACAGCGCATCGTAATGAGCGTTAAAGAATTCAATAATGCGTTGCATGTTTACTATTCCAAGCTTTCGATGATGGCCTCTACATAAGGCTCCTTGCTGATTTCACAGCGCAATACGTGTAAATCATCGATTTGTTTATCATCTTTCCAAACGCCACTTTGTGTAAGAACGTCTTGAGCCCCTTTGACGTAGTTATCAATATCTCTACGGCGTTTGTCTGGAAAATGGATTTTTAGGGTTAAGGCTAAGCGCTCACCATTGGTAAAGCGCAAGGTATTTAGCCTAAGTAATGATTTCACCTCAAGATAAGCTTTATCTTTCCATTCCCTGTATTTCTTCGAGCTTATTAAAGCCTTTGAGCCACGTGCTCGCATCAATCTTTGATTAGCGCTCACTGGCAGGGAAAACGTTAGGTACATAGACTAAAATTTACTTATCAATAAACAACGGCCAGATAACCAGGATCATAAAAAGCATGAACCAAAACATAGATCACACCGAAGTTTTAAGGACTTATGAAAGGGTTTTAGATTTGGTAAGCGATGAGCGTAAGATCATTGGCATCGACAACAAAGAGCATCAGCTATCTATCATCAAAACTTATCTTTGGCTCAATATCACTTTTATTGCCGCTTTCGCTTGGCTGTATGATTTGCTAGCGTCTAATGGATTAATCGACAGGCCTAACATCGTCATGTTAATCGTGGCATTGATGCCGGGGTTAACAGGATTGAGTTTAGGAATAATCGGTTTATCTCAAAGCATACTTAAAATCAGCACTACCGCACCGTTAGATGACTTTGTACAAGTTGCTAAAGAGGCTCCCACTTATTCAGTTCCTAAATACAAAATCATCCAGCTTGAGGTAATTATTGAGAATTACCAAAAGGTTGTAAGGGAGCAACGTAAGCTAGTTGCCGTAAGAGCGAAGCTTTTACATTGGCAATGTCGCTTCTCGCTAATTTCGTTATATGCTTTAATCTTTTCGACCGTTTCTATTTTCATTCAACTTGCTTAAGGAGATATATGAAGAAAGAAGAACAGCCTAAAAAGGAAGATACGCCACCACCTCGTCCGGTGTATCAAACACCTATACATATCGAGAATGGCGTTCCACCACTAAAACGCTAATAAGAATAAGCCCTTAGTAACCGCAAGAAAACTAAGGGCTTAATCTCTAAATCATACAGCCAAGAAAAAGGAGACAATGCATAGAAAAAAGGCCGTGATGTTACTCACAGCCCTATTTCCGTAACTAATTTGGTCAAGACTACAAACTAGATACTTTTGCAAAAAAAATCACAGTTAATTAACTATAAACAGTTATTCACTGTATATGGAATAGTATATATTCAAAAACCGATCCATTACCGATCTGTTTACGATCCTTTTAATGAGCCCTTAGGCAAGATTTTTACATCCTTATCCGTTCTTCTTTGTATCTTTTTAACATCTTCAGCCGGCGGTAAGTCTTCAAGGTAAATATTTCTATCCGTCAATGAGCGTCTAATAGATTTGTTATTGGTCACGTGCTCTCTGGTGATCGCACTTTCGCCCTGCAAGTCATCACGCTCAACGTTTATATTTGTCATTTCCGTAGCAAGACTTTTTGCAAGAAGCGATATTGTTGGTAAGTAATCAGCTAGAGGGCGAGTTTTCTTTACCCCTAATCGTTCTTTCATTTTGGCAGTACTTACACCAAACAAAGCGGTATCGCCCTTTGAACGAATACGGCCAAAACCTGCATCATCTACCCCTCGCTCATAGATGTTTTTAGATAATTGAACCTCAGACGCAGTTAAACGAGCTCTTGCATCTAATCGCTCATTCTCATCTATTCTCTGCTCTATAAGCTCCATTTTTCGAGTTTGCACAGCAAAATAGCTCTGCGCAAAAGCAACTGCAGGCTTTTTAGGATCGCCGTTTTGAGCTATCAAATAGCAAGCGTAGCGGGTTAGTCTGTAATCATCGACTTCACGCATTGCCCCGCTACCTAATTGAGTTATTGCTATTATTTTTTCAAAATGATTAGGTATTTGCTCAGTACCAAGAACTTGCCCACATGACACAATAGCCTTTGCGATCACATCTACAAAATTGCGCCATTGCTTATAGCCTAGTAACTCTTGTAAATCTCTAGCAGTCCAATACTCAATGTTTTGCCCTTGATTTATAAGGCTTTTTACCTTTAAATCAAACGCTTTTTGATATATAGCGATACTATTTTTATCCATTTTTCTCACTTTTCTTTTTATAAATCAATATGTTACTAACACATAC
>CAVHVI010000011.1:0-28009 GCA_963639245.1 Bacteroidaceae bacterium | reverse complement strand
GCTTAAAGATTAGCAAGAGAGGGCGGAGCAAAAACTCTGCCCTTAAATATTTTTCAAATCCTGATAAATTTTCCAAAACTTATACCTTTTTTAAAACCTGATACTTTAAAAAAATTCCAACATGGCAATTTCTCAAACTGATAACGACAACGCAAATTTTATCCGTGAGGTGCATAAGCACTTTTGTGATCTCACCTATCTTGATGTAATGAAGCTTAGTAAGGCTTTAAAGCGCTTTGAAGCTCCTGCAAAAAACGGCAGTAAAGCTATCTCTAAGGACGAGATCGCGCTGATGCTAGCTGAGAGCTTGCAACGTGCCAAACAGCGTGCGCAATCTATCCCCAAGCTTAGCTTCCCTCAAGAGCTTCCAGTATCAAAGCAGCATGATGAGATTGTTAAGGCCATTCGTGATAATCAGGTTGTGATCATTGCAGGTGAAACCGGCTCTGGTAAAACTACTCAGATCCCAAAGATGTGTCTTGAGGCTGGCTGTGGCGTTAGAGGCATGATAGGTCATACTCAGCCGCGCCGTATTGCCGCGCGTGCTGTCGCCTCAAGAATTGCACAGGAGCTTGGGCAGGATCTAGGTCAAAGCATAGGTTATAAGGTTCGTTTTACCGATGTGACCTCTGAGCAGTGCTGTGTAAAGCTTATGACCGATGGTATCTTGCTTGCAGAAACGGCTTCAGATAGGTTACTTTTAAACTATGACTGCATTATTATCGATGAGGCTCATGAGAGATCCTTAAATATCGATTTCTTGCTAGGCTATTTAAAAAAGCTTATTCACAAGAGATCAGAGCTTAAGGTAATAATTACCTCGGCAACCATTGATCCTGAGCGTTTTTCTAAGCACTTTGATGATGCGCCTATTTTTGAGGTCTCAGGTCGTACCTATCCTGTGGATGTGGTCTATGCGCCACTTGAGGATATGGCATCCTCTGATGATGATGATGACGAGCCTTCAGTTACCGATCTGCGTATGGGGGTATTGAAGGCTTTCAAATATCTGCAGCAAGACTGTGGTCGTGGTGATACGCTGGTGTTTTTGCCAGGTGAACGCGACATCATGGATATGGCCGCTTTTTTAAGCAAGGCACATCTTGCAGGAGTTGAAATCGTGCCCTTGTTTGCACGTCTTGCCGCCTCTGAGCAAAATAAAATCTTTGCAGATCACTCCTTAGTTAGAATTGTTCTAGCCACCAATATTGCAGAAACATCTTTAACTGTTCCTGGAATTAAATATGTGATCGATCCTGGGACTGCGAGAGTATCGCGTTACTCACCTCGTACTAAGGTGCAAAGGCTTCCTGTTGAGAAGATCTCGCAGGCCTCAGCTAATCAGCGTAAGGGCCGCTGTGGTCGTGTGTCAAATGGTGTTTGTGTACGCCTGTATTCTGAGGACGATTTCAATGCTCGTCCTGTTTATACTGATCCTGAAATTTTGCGTACCAATTTAGCAGCCGTTATTTTGCAGATGGTGTCGCTACGCTTAGGCAATGTGCAGGACTTTCCCTTTATCGATCCGCCAGAGCTTCGTCAGATCTCAGATGGCATGCGCCTTTTAGAGGAGCTTGGGGCAGTTAAGGATGCTAGAGGTAAGGATAGCTCGCAGGTAACGTTGACAGAAATTGGCGTGATGCTTTCAAAGATACCCTCAGATCCGCGCCTCTCGCGCATGCTCCTTGAGGCTACACACTATGGGGCTTTATCTGAGGTACTAATTATCGTATCTGCCTTAGCAGTTATTGATCCACGTGAGCATCCTTTGGATAAGCAGGAGCAAAGTCGTCAGCTACATCATCGCTTTGATGATGAAAAGTCAGATTTCATTGCCTATTTAAACTTATATAAATACATAAGTGAGCTTGAGCTTAATAACTCACGCTCAGCCTTCCAAAGAATTTTAAAGAAGGAATTTATCTCCTATCTTAGAGTACGTGAATGGTTTGATGTACTCCGTCAGCTACGCTCTACCTGTAAAGTCTTAAAGCTTCAGCAAAATGATGTGACTACTAATCCTGCATCCTATGAAGCCATTCATCGCTCCTTGCTCCCAGGACTTTTATCTCAGATAGGCTCCTTAGATAGCAATGAAAAGGCTACATATCTTGGCGCGCGCGGGATTAAGTTTGTGATTCATCCATCCTCTGCCTTGGCAAAAAAGATGCCTAAATGGTTATGTGCTGCTGAGCTAAATGAAACTTCACGTCTTTTTGCAAGAACAGTTGCTGTAGTTGAGCCTGAATGGATTGAATGGGCGGCGGCGCATTTAGTTAAAAAGAGCTATCAGGAGCCACACTGGTCTAAAAATAAGGGTGCAGTTGAAGCACTGCTTAGCGTTATCTTATATGGCTTAAGATTAGTTGAAGGGAGACGTGCGCTCTATACCAATGTCGATCCAAAGCTTTGTCGTGAGCTTTTGATACGCCAAGGCCTAGTTGAGGGCGAGTTTAAGGGCAATTATGCTTTCCTTACGCATAATCAGGCCTTAATTGATGATGTCGTGCATCTTGAGGATCAGCAACGTCGACGTGATCTTTTGGTAGATGAGAGTGTGCTTGAGGAGTTTTACGACAAGCGTCTTCCCAAGGACATAGTCACTCAGCGGCACTTTGATAATTGGTGGAAGAAAAAGCAGCTTAGCGATAAGCACTATTTGGATTTTACCAAGGAGCTTATTACCGTAGCAGGAGCTCCTGATCACAAGGCCTTGTATCCTGAGTTTTGGGTACAGGATCAGTTAAAACTTCCGCTCTCCTATGTTTTTGATCCGCGCTCTAAAAATGACGGTGTGAGCGTGCATATTCCGCTGACGGTATTAAATCAGGTAAAAAGTCGTGAATTTCAATGGCAGATCCCTGGCTTAAGACAGGAATTTTTGTCATGCTTGATTAAATCCTTGCCCAAGAGACTAAGACGTAACCTAATCCCTGCTCCTGATTATGCCAAGGCCTTGATGGAAAGCGTAGGCGCTGATCTCTCAGGGGATATCTACGAGCGCTGTGCCAAGGAGCTTACCCGTATGGGAGGCGATCGCGTCTTAGTTGAGGATTTTGATAAGACGCTTATCCCCTCACACCTTTTTGTAACCTTTGTTATCGAGGATGCTAAGGGACATGAGGTAGCCTCAGGAAAAAGCTTTGAATTGCTTGCAGAAAAGCTACAAGGCAAGGCGCGCGAGGCTATAAATGAGGTGGTGAAAAACAAGGGGCCAGTAAAGGAGGTAAGCTCTTGGTCCTTTGGAACTATTAAAAAAGAGCGTATCACCAAGCAAGGCTCTATGGAGATCACCGCCTTCCCAGCACTCACTGATAAAGGTCAGGGAGTTACCCTTGAGCTTTATGATTCAAAGGTTAGGCAGGAAAAAGCTATGTGGCTTGGACAGCGTAGGCTTTTGGCTTTATCTTTAAAGCAGCCAGTGTCATATCTTGAGGCGCATCTTCCCAATAAGGCTAAGCTTTCAATGTACTACACCCCAATAGGCTCTGTTAAGGAGCTTATTGCAGATATTATGCTTGCCGCAGTGGATGCCTTGATGGTTGAGCATGGTGCTCCAGTGTGGGATGAGGCCTCATTTAAAACTCTATCTGATAAGGTGCGTGCCAACCTTAATGAAAAATCACTTGAGATCTCATCAATGGTTGAGCAGGTATTAAAGCTTGCCCATGAGCTAAAGCGCAAGCTTAAGGGACAGATCCAGCTTGCGGCCGCTATTTCTTTTCAAGATATAGGGCGTCAGCTTGATAGCTTGGTATATAAGGACTTTGTCTCAGCTACTGCTCCTGAGCGTTTAAAGGAGATCCCGCGCTATCTTAATGCGGCTTTAAGCCGTCTTGAAAAGGTATCGCGCGATGTAAATCGTGATCTCTCCTGCACGCGTATGCTTGATGAGGTGCGCGAATTTTATAAGAATGCACTCTCTCGTTATCCTAAGGATTTTGTTCCTAAGGCATTATTAGATGTCAGGTGGATGATAGAGGAGCTGCGAGTTTCCTATTTTGCGCAGCAGTTAGGTGTCAAGGGACAGGTGTCTGATAAGCGCGTCATCCATGAGATCGAACGCATTTTAAAGGAAGAGCCTCCTTTGCGATAATTTTGAAATGATTTAGTTTGGAAGGTTTGATCTTAATTAAAGCCTGTTGTTTAATCTTGGAATTGAGGTTAGCCCTAAGTGCCTGTGGATAATGAATAAAAATACTAACCTAAATTCAAAGGACCTTGTCGTAGGTCTGCGTGCAAATTACGTGCTGTTCTTTTGTGCCGGCATGACTATTGCGCCTTGGGCTGCAATAGCGCCGGTAATTAAGGATCATTTTGAGCTTAGCGCAAAGCTGTTTGCTTTTATGTCCGCATGCTTTGGTGCTGGAGCATTAGTATCAATGCTGTTTTCTGGCTTCTTTATCAAAAGATTTGGCGTAGTTAAGGTTGCATCTTTTACTCTGCTTTTAGCAGGCCTTGCGGTATTTCTAGTTTCTTGTCGTTTTCTGCCGTGGTTCTTTATTTATCCCTCTGCTC
Organism: Bacteroidaceae bacterium; assembly: GCA_963639245.1. Taxonomy (GTDB): domain Bacteria; phylum Pseudomonadota; class Gammaproteobacteria; order Enterobacterales; family Succinivibrionaceae; genus Succinivibrio. The sequence goes on along the minus strand of CAVHVI010000011.1, from coordinate 23,491 downwards.
TTTTATGGGGTGGTACGATCGGAGTATATGAGGTAGCCTGTAATGTACATGCCACCTTATTTGAGGATCTTTGCAAAAGGCGTCTGCTATCAAGATTTACCGCTGTTTATACCATAGGCTGTATCTTTGCAACTATCGTCTATCCCTTTTTATTGAGAATTCAAACGCCAATTGAATGCATATCCTTTGGTGGCTTGGTTGTATCTTATGTAGCCTTCTTATTAGTAAGACCGCATCTTGTGGATACCAACGGGCAAAAGGATGAAAGGGATAATAAGGAGGAGAAATCACAAGATGCTAAGCTATCACCAAAGGAATTAAGTGGTCTAATGATCTTTGTGGCAGGTATGGTCGCCTTCTTTTCCTTACTTGCAGAGGGAGCGGTTTATGATTGGAGTGGCGTATATTTAGTGAATGATTGCGCGCTTCCTTTGAGCTATGCGGCATTTGGCTTTATGTGCTATGAAGCGACTGCAGGTCTTGTAAGATTCTTTGGTGAAAAGCTATTCATGATTTTAGGGCCAATGAAACTGGTGTGCGGCGGAGCTATTTTAGCCTGTGTTGCTTTGATGATGGCTGGACTGTCTCATCACGCTTTATTGGTGCTATTAGGCTATACCTTATTAGGAGTGGCTGCAGGAAATGTAATGCCGGTGATTATTTCAGAGGCTGGACGCAGATGCACTAAGGATAAGGCGTCAACTATCGGAACAATTTCTGCAATGGGCTATGCAGGAGTACTCACTGGTCCTGCGCTACTTGGAGTGATCGCAACCTTTGTAAATTATGCATCTATCTTTATTGCTGTAGCGGTACTTATGGTGGTGATGCTTTTGATGGCATATAGCTTTTTAAGATCAGGGCGTGGGAGTAGGTAGTGATTTTGACTGCTTCTTGCAAGCTTTGGAGGGCTTGTGTATTTAGAGGATATCTGTAGATTGCATTGTAAGACTCCTATGACCCAGATGAACTAAAAAACCGGATCGGCGACAATGCCTTCATCGAATTTTGATGGAGGCATTTTTTATGGGTTTGAGTAAGGTAAACGAGATCCATGCCCTGGTTATGGCCATAGACTGGGATGAGCTATTTCAAGAATATAAGCAGCTTGGAATATCCTTAACTGAGTTTTATAAACAGCACTTCCGCAGACTTAGCGCTCGTTACGTAAAGAGCGATCATGTAATAAGCATCACTACGGTACGCAACTGGCTGAACAGAGCTATGCTTAGGGCTAGAGTTCGAGAGCAGAATAAAGTAAAGGCTCAAGCAAGCGTTACACCGGCTACTACTAATGTTGAGCCAGCATCCATTATTAAGGATCCAAAGGATGCTACTTTGGAGAGCTCAGTAGCACCACAGGTAGCTGCTACTCAGCCATCATCTCCTGCTCCAGACAACAGTAACATGGTGACTGTCGTCGATTTAGGTGATCTATCTGAATGCCAGATTGAGCAAATTACAGGGATATCTGAAAAAGATATAGCCCAGATCAATGATTGGCTGTTTTCTAAAGCTACTCCGACACCTACAGAGCATCGGCGACAATCTCCGCCCATACCTCCAATACCATCGCAAAGCCTCATCACAGAATACCAAGGGATCAAGTTTACCTTTGCCTGTAGTGATCCAACGGATGCCTTGGCATCTCTACTCATAAAGCTTAGAAATAATGGACTGGAGTTTTGATATGCAGATTGATTTCTCTCAAGGAAAAATCAGCTTGGTACTGGTTCCAAGTGACATGCGTTGTGGGTATGAAAAGCTTGCCAGTTTGGCGCATGCATATCTAGGGATAGATCTCGCCACCGGACAGGATTGGGTGGTATTCATTTCTAAGAGTAAGCATATCGCCAAAATCATCCATCACGATGAGCATGGCTCTTTGCTCATAGTCAGAAAGTTAAGCACCGGTACTTTTCAGCAACTCATGACCAAAGTTGAAGGTCCTGCCAAGAAAAGTCTAACCCGAGAGGAGCTTGAAAGGTACCTAGATGGGGAGAAGGTAGAGGTATGTAGAAGCTCCCTGTGCTACGGTTAAGATCTCCTTTGAGATCAAATAGTTATTATAGCTAAAATATAGAAATATTTCGCGTTTTTGCTAGATTTTTATAATGCAATGTGTTATGATATGTGTTATAAATAAATGGCTTTTATAAAGCCATTCTATAACTATATTCTTACTGGTAGAACTTAATATGACTAATGGCATCAAGCTGGAAAATCTAAGCAAAGAGGAGCTTATAAAGCTCCTTAAGACAGCTAATGCCAGAGCTACTCTTTTTGAACAGGAAGCGACTAAGGCTCAGAAGAAAAATGCAAAGCTTATAGAATCCTATGAGAAGAAGCTTACTGCCAGTAGGGAGAAAACAGCTACCTACAAGAAGAAAGCTGAAGACTACGAAATTCGTCTCAATAACATCGCTGCTTTAAATAAAGAGCGCATGGAGATGATGAATGAGATTTGTAAGCGCATCCAAAGAGACTACGTCATCTTTGACATTCCTAACCTCAAAACTATTGAGGAGCAGCTAGACGCGGTATATAAGGAATTAGGTGAATGGATCTTAAACGCCTCCTTATATCGTCATCTACTCTTTGGTAAGGGAAATGATCTATCTCACGGCTCAGGCTCTAGCTCTACATCTGAAAAAGACGGTCCTGCTACTGAAGGTGAAGGTAATAACGAAGGTGGCTCTAATGCAGGGAAAAATTCCGACGAGCCGCAAAGTGAGCAAGCTAAGATTATTGCAACCTCATTATCTGTAATGAATCGCCTTGAGCGCGTTCACAAAGACTTCTTTAAGGTAGTCAAATCACTAAAAGCTGAAGATATTGGCGCTTGTGGTGGTGAAGTAAAGGATATCAGCGATACCGAAGTACCAGGAGAGGATGAGCCTGAGAAGAAGCCAAGTCCAGGACGTCAAAAGAAGGATAGACAGCCTAAGCGTTCAGAGCGAGAGCGTAGCATGCTTAAGGATTCAGATTTAATCTGTCCTCACTGTCACAAGCCCTATGCCAAAACCAAGCACGAGCTTGAGCATAGGATCATTACCACCAAGCATGATATGCTTGAAATATTTGAGTATATTGAGACTCATCAGCCATTTGTGTTGTGTGAAGGCTGTGGTCATGTCCATGTAATACTCAACGAGAATGAGGATGTACCCATTCAACCAGACTCAGAGGTTGGTATAGATCTCATGCTCATGGCTGTTGACGCCTATTTCCATGGAGTCCCAATAGATCGCATTTCCAAGAAATTGCAGGCTGAATTTGGTGTTGGTCATTCAACCATACCCCAATCAGTTCATGTGTTTATTCGCAATTTCCTCTATCACCTACACGTAGAGTTCTTATCTCATGTAATGGAAGCCCCTTATCTAGTTGTCGACGGTACTCCTTTTACCGTATTGGAAAATCAGGGCCGTGGCAATTGCATGAATAAGAAAGAGGATAAAAAGCAAAACGGTAATGCACCAGAGCCCGAAGAAGTAGTAAACGGTAAATCAAATTACGTTTTTGCAGCCTCTAGCGTTCCTATGGCTGATAAACAGTTTGCTTGGTACGGTTTTCTCCCAACTCGCTCTTGCAAGTCTATTGAGAAGATTTTTACCGCAGATTTTAAAGCTCATACCATTATCTGTGATGCCTTTAGTGGCTATGGCACCTTAGCTGCCGAGCGAGGTCTCAAAGTTCAAAATTGCCTTGTACATTTTCGACGGCGCATCATTCAGACGTTAGAGCCAAAAGAGCTTGCTGATCAACTTTTAGAGATGCCAGATGAACAAAGGTTGGAATACATCAAAGGGTTACACAATAAAGGAGATGACACCATGCTCCTCTATTGGGCCTTTGAAGCTCTAAGTAAAATTTACTCCCTTGAACGGACGGTTGATGTAACTGCCCCTGATGCCCTTGAACAAATTAAAAAGGTCCGCGAGAAAGAGCGCAAGCTCATGCAAGATCTAGATGGGATCATGGCAGAAATGGTCAACAGACACATGAAGGTCAAGAAGAATGGTAAGATGCAAAAAGATCGCGGAGATGTTTTCTCTAACGTCGCTACTTATTGGTATAACAACCATGATTGCTTTACCACCTTCTTAGATGATCCTATGGTTCCGCCTGACTCAAATCGTGTTGAGCAAGCTATTCGCTCCATCACCATATTGAGAAAGAATTCGTACCATATGACCAGCCAGCAGGGTATAAGTGATTTGTGCATCGTATTCACAGTCTTTGAAAGCCTACGCAGAATTGGTATTAAAAATCCTGCAGCCTTCATAAGACCATTCTGCCGTGATTTGTACAACCACTGCGTAGATGAATGGTATACCCAAAAGCTCTATGAGGATGGCATAGATGGCCTAGGGAAGCACAACGTATCCTGGAACATGCGAAAACTAGCCAAGAACTTTGATTTCAAAGGCTACTTCCAACAGATGTTCAAGGACTACCCTAAGTTCTAATCCCCAAGGCGGCACCCAAAGCCGCCTTCCTATTATTTCCAAGCCTATAAAGTTAAAGAGCGCCGTACCTCTCTAGTACTGCGCTCAGTTTAATCGATCCTTTTTTTGAGTTCACCTAGGTCATAGGATCCTTACGTCGCAAGCATGCTTACTTCTTAAGCTTTTAAACGTCTTTGATATAGCAACTCTCATATGCTTAAGGGGACTCATGCAAGCTAGTAGCCTTTGTCATATGTGATCTAGCTCGAAAAGTTTTTAAATACTTAAGTGATTTTAATTTTCATGATTTTATATCTGCATACTAAAAAGACGGTAACTGTTTGTTATATATGGTAATAATTTATAATTGCTTTTATCTATGGTTGTTTGCAAAAAATAAGATTTAGTTCGACAATACAATTAAATAGTGGCTTTGCAATAGGTGGTGTAAAAATAGGAGAAAAATATTAACCCAATAGCGTAATTTTAAAGTGGGGTGGGGTATGGCTTTATTTTCTATCAACAGATCAGCTGAGTATAAGGATCTTGAGTACTTAGCTAGAGCCAGTAACGTATGTCTCAAATCCACCTCCAAGCTTGTGCTACTCCAAAAGCAAAAGGACGTTAGTGCTTTAACCCCTATCTCCGATGATTTAAAGGCCCTTGCAAGATCTGATGAATATAAGATCGCATGCTATGTTGAGTGCCGTCAGCATGAGAATTTCCAAGCCTTAGCAAAAAAATACGCTCCATTTCTTTTATCACTTAGGCATCTGTTTCCTAATTAGGTAGGCTCAATATGAAAATAATTGTATTTCAAGGGATACATAGTGGCGTAGGCACCTCAAGCTTATGCGCAGCCTTGTCTTTTGATTTAAGTAGATTAGGTCACTGTGTACTGTGTGTTGATGCTGATATTCAGTCATTGCATAGTGCGCTTGAATGCATCTTTAACGTTGAGCATAAAGAAAATGGTTGGATAGAGATGGCTAAAGATATGAAGCCAATTGCCTCCTATCCTATCTATATTATTGATAGTTGCAATTTTATTCCGCGCGGATCTTCTTCACCTGATGCTAAAGATGAGCTAGCTGCAATTATTCAAAATGCTGTAGCTGCATTTAAAGAGCTAAAAGGCGCTGACTATGTATTTATTGATGCTGGGGTTAGAGGATCGGTTGCAAGTCAAGAATTATCCTTGTTGGCAGATATGGTTTTAACCGTAGCCTGTCCTGATAGTAGCTCCTTAATAAGACTTGATGAGTGTGAGCTTAAAAATAATGAGTTTATTGTTTTAAACAAGCTTTTAAACGGCTCAAATGTAATGCGCGAGGTGTGCATGATGCTAGATCATAGTGCTATTTCTGCGCATCTTTTAAAGCAGAGGATCTCTTTTAATGAGCTGGTAATGCAGTCTCTTTTGATGCGTCAGCCCTTTACTCGCCTAGTGCCTCAGTGTAGTGCCGCAGGCGAGATAAGAAAGTTAAGCTTTAAACTTATTGATATGTGTCATCCCCTAGATGAGGGAGGCGCTAAGTGAATTTCTTAGAATTCTTTCTCTCTATTTGGAAGCGCTGGCGTCAAAACGGTAGTAGCCTTACTGTATGTTGGGTAAATATTACCTGCTTGGCTGTGCTGTATGCGCTATTTCCGCTAGAGACTAAGCTTTTTAAGAATATAAGAGCAAACTTTTCATCTCTATATCCTCAAATCGATGTTGATAAGCCTCGCCTTTTTGATCCGTTGCGTATTGTTATTCAAAGCTGCTATCTAAGTATTTTTAAGGCGCGTGATCATGAGTACTTTAAACAAACTCAATTTGTGCTAGGAAATAAGCTGGGATCGCTTTTTAATCACAGCATCTACAGGCCTCTTTTGAAATTTTTAGCGCGTTCAACAAAATCTATGCAGGATGGCAGAAATTCAAGACCTATCTCCATTCGTCGTCGTAAATTTGCGCAATTTTTACTGGTTCTATCTTTTGTTGTGGCAATTATTGCTATAACCCAGCCCTTTAGTGTCGGATATCAATTTATCTTTATGGGACTTATGTGGGCCTTGGCTATGCTGTTGCGCGAGACTAAAACTCGTATCGCCTTGTTGCTCATGATCTTCATTTCACTAATCATATCTACGCGCTATATATATTGGCGTGCAACTAAGACTATTCTTACCTCTGACGCGGTGACTATGACCTGTGCAATAGTTCTGCTGCTAGCTGAGTTTTATTCCTATTTGGTGCTAGTGCTATCGTATTTTCAGGTAAGTTGGGTTTTAGATAGAAAGCCATATCCTCTGCCAAAGGATAGTTCTTTATGGCCAACAGTAGATATCTTTATTCCAAGCTATAACGAGCCTTTGGAGGTAGTAAAGCCTTGTCTTTTGGCAGCCTTAGGACTTGATTGGCCCAAAGAAAAGCTCAAGATTTATCTGCTAGATGATGGAGGCAGAGCTGAGTTCTTTCAATACTGCAAGGAAATTGGGGTAGGCTATATTGCGCGTAAAACTCATGAGCATGCTAAGGCCGGAAATATCAATCATGCGTTATTACAAACCAAAGGTGATTTAATCGCTATCTTCGATTGCGATCATGTCCCAGTGCGTGCCTTTTTGCAGATGACTGCCGGCTGGATGGTACATGATCCAAATATTGCCTTAGTGCAGACTCCGCATCATTTCTATTCAGAGGATCCTTTTGAAAAAAATTTGGATCTAGATGGTCATATACCTGCGGAAAATTCCCTCTTCCATGATTTTATCCAAAAGGGTAACGATACTTGGAATGCAGTGATGTTCTGTGGATCTTGCGCATTAATTCGTCGCAAGCCTCTACTTGAAATTGGTGGTATTGCAGTTGAGACGGTCACTGAGGATGCGCATACCTCCTTAAGATTAAATCGCCATGGCTATTCCTCAGCCTTTATCAGTATGCCGCTCTCAGCAGGCCTTGCCACCGAATCGCTTGCCGATCACATTAATCAGCGTATTCGTTGGGCTCGTGGCATGATACAAATTTTTAGAACGGATAATCCCTTTAGAGGTAAGGGCTTAACCCTTGCGCAGCGTATTTGTTTTACCAATGCCATGATCCATTTTCTACATGGACTTCCGCGTATCATTTTCTTAATTGCCCCTTTGCCGTATTTGTTTTTTAACATCTACATCATTTTTGCATCAGGCCTGGCACTTTTAGCATTTGTACTGCCACATATGGTCCATTCCATGATCACCAATCGCTGTATACAGGGCAACAAGCGTTTTTATTTTTGGGGAGTGGTGTATGAGACCATTTTATCTTGGTATATCACTATCCCAACCTTGATGGCCTTGCTAGCACCAAAGATTGGCAAATTTAATGTGACCTCCAAGGGCGCGTCAAATAAGCAAAACTTTTTTGACTGGACTACCTCGCGTCCTTATCTCCTGTTTATCCTGCTAAATTTTGCAGCCTTAATTTGGGGAATAGTAAGAATTGCAAGCGATCCCTATGCTGATGTGATCATCATTTTGATAAATCTTTTATGGGTTACCTATAACCTTCTAGTTTTAGGTGCAGCTGCGGCTGTGGCCTTAGAGGCCAAACAATTACGCGCATCACCGCGTATCAAGTGTGCCATGGGAGCAAGACTTGAGGTCTCTGCTTTGGATGGCTTTGAGGTTGAAGTGTGCGATTTTTCCAAGGATGGCTTGGGAATTAAGGTTGTGCACGATGATTTTGGAGATGCAAGGCTCTCTGCGCTTTTAAAAAGGGGCCAAAGGGTAAGGGTGTGCTTTGATGATGATAGGGCTGTGCGTCATTTTCTAGGAATTGTGCGGGTATCAGCTAAGGGACGAATTGGCATTACCTTGCACTTTGAGGATCTACAAGAGCAGATAGATTATGTGCGTTGCACCTTTGCACGAGCCGATCGCTTCTCTCACAGCTTTGAGAATTTAACCCAAGATACGCTATTTAATGGTATCCGTACCTTGTTTGTGTTGGGATTAAATGGGTACTCCAAGATGGTAAATTACGCGCCTCGTGGCTTTCGTGGCGTCGTCAAGTCCATTTTGTGGTGTTTGTTATTTGTTTTTAGTCTGTTGCCACAGCCTCGTAATAGCCAAGCTCCGGCGCGCTTTAAGCCTTAAGAGGGATGAACTATATGAAAAGCTACCTAAAATATATGATCTTAGCTGCGCTATTTAGCAGCATGTCCGTGATGGCTGAGCAGTCTGAGTCTATTGCTATTCAAAATGAGCAAGGAACAGCAGAGCCAGTATCAGTACCAAAAACACGCGTTGAGCAAATTGCAACTAAGCGCGTCTTTGTGCCCTTATCAAGCTTAGATTGGGTAGATGAAAGTGGCGGTGTGGCTTTAACTGGAGCTACCTCTAGGCGCAGTGCCTATTTTGCAGTGCGTCGTGATGAGCTCATAACAGAGGCTACAATTGAGCTTTACTTTACTCCATCTCCTGCCTTGATCCCGATAAGATCGCAGTTAAACGTGTATTTAAACGGATATCTGCAGCAAACCTTGCCAATTGAAAAGGAGGAATTAGGCAATCGTATCTGCAAGGAGGTAAAGCTTGATCCACGTGCTTTTAAAGAGAGCAATATCTTTGAATTTGAGCTTATTGGGCATTACACTGATATCTGCGAAAACCCAGTAGATAGTTGCATTTGGCTTAATGTTTCAGCGCAGTCGCGTCTGCGTATTGCCAAGCAACAGTTGGTAATTGCCAATGATTTGTCCTTCTTCCCTTTACCTTTTTTCAATACCTCAACTAACGAAACCTCGTTGCTATCAGTGGTGTTTGCTAAAACTCCTGATGATGAAAGCTTAAAAGCAGCCTCCATCTTTGCATCCTTTGGAGGTGTAGTAACTAAGTGGCGTGGAGTTGATTATCCTGTCTTCATCGATGCCTTGCCTCCTACAGGGCATGCGGTGATCTTTATGACCAATGATGAGCGTCCTTATTTTTTAAAGGATCATCCAAAGGTTCAAGAGCCTACTGTTGAAATGATGGATGTGCCAGGGCGTAGTGCTGATAAGCTTTTGGTGATAAGCGCTCCTAATGCTGAAGGTTTGGTGCAGGCTGTTAAGGCCTTAGCTGCAGGAAATATCCTTTTTACCGGATCTATCTCCCGCGTGCTTGATTATCAGGAAATTGAAAAGAGACGTCCCTATGATGCTCCTAATTGGGTAGATACTACCAAGCGCTTTACGCTAGGCTCCTTGGCAAAATTAGATGGGCAGTTAAGCTCTCAGGGCTTCCAGCCTGCGCCTATCAATATCGATCTTAATTTGCCACCTGATCTTTATTTCGTGGACGGCTCTCGCGTCAACATGAATCTTATTTATAAGTACACCAAGCCCATGAAGTATGGATTATCACAGCTGCGCTTCATTATTAATGATCATCTAATTCGCTCCTATCCTCTAGATCCTGATCATGAAAAGGATGTAATTTCTGCAAATCTGCCTTTGGCGGGGAATTTGAATCTCTTTGGAAGATCCAAGGTTGAGACCTCATACCTTAAGCCGCAGAATGTGCTGACCTTTGATTTTCGTTATGCCATGGCCTTCCAGTCTAAGGTCGATGAGTGTATTACTACGTTGCCAATTCCTAATAGAGTTGAGATCGATCCAAATTCCACCTTGGATTTTACCGGCATTTATCACTTTACCAAGATGCCAAATCTAACCTTGTTTTGGCAAAGTGGCTATCCCTTCTCAATTTATGCCGATCTTCAGGAGACTACGGCCGTGGTAAGTGATCCTAGTGAGGTTGCCAATCTTTCGGCCTTGTTTAATATGCTAGGACGCATAGGCTCACAATTAGGTCATGCGGCCACGAATATCACGCTTTGCAGTGGCAATGCAGATGCGAACTCTCTTAAGGATCACGATGTCTTGGTAGTAGGGCAAATACCTGATTGCCTACGTGTAGGTGACAACGTCAATGTGGTGCTATCAAAAACTAAGCAGGCTATTTCAACCTCTTTTAACGACACTAGTGCTTATCGTCAAAGCGCTGATATTTCAAATCCTGTAGTACAGCATGTTGAAGCCTCAGGCTTTGAGGGCGTAAGTGCCTTGGTGTCATTTAGATCGCCTTTGAACTCTGATAAAACTGTGGTGGCTATGCTTGCAGATAGTCCTCATGGAATAGCGGATTTGAGTGCGCAAAGTGTGGTTTCGCAGACTAAGATCTTACCTGCAGGCTCTATTAGTGTATTAAAGGATGCGCAAAATCGCTCCTATAGCGTAGGTGAGAGCTATTTTTCAGGAAACCTACCTTGGTATCAGCGTATCTACTATCTCTTGCTTGAAAGACCTTGGATCTTAATGCTCTTTACCTTATTTAGCTGTGCCGTGTTCTGTGTGCTTGCTTACAGATTTTTAAGATATTTAAAGCAGCAACGCCTTGCACGTAGCAATAAGCGTAATGCTCAGTAGGGAGGAGAGATGATGAAAAAATTAAAAGTAGCAGTGGCTATTGCTTGTGCGCTACCTGCCCTTGCTTTGGCATCCTCATGGCCCTTGTACGATGAATTTATGCAAGATCACTTATCAAATGGAGCTTTGATAGAGGCTAATGGACAAATACTTGCAAAGGATATGGCCTATGGCTTGTTTTTAGCTGTGGCAAATAATGACAAGGCAAGCTTTGATGCCATGTATGAGGTTTATCAAAAGCTTCTTTGTGATAACGATGTGCATAAGGCATTGCCAAGTGCGGTTTATCCAATTGCCGATGAGCGCTACAGCGATCCTCAGGCAGTGATGCTGGCCTCATACTCTTTTATAGAGGCCTCATCGCTGTGGAATGAAAAGGCCTTGTATCAAAGTGCTATCTCGCAGCTTGGAATCTTGTATGACCACTGCATTGCATCAGTAGACTCTATAGGAGAGATCTTAGTTGCAAATAATGATAAGCAGACAAAGCAAGTAGATCTGGTACCAGCAGCCATTCCTCCCTTTGCAGTGCATGGTATTACCAAGGCAGATCCGCGCTTTGCACCAGTTATTCATGCAAGCTATCAAACCATGGTGCGAGGCTTTGGTGATGGCTATGCAACTGACGCAATTGAGCTTAATACCAATGGGGATGTGATCTTTACTCAAGGTAAAGGAGCGTCCCTCATAGGTAGCGATTTTCTGCTTTATTTAGGCATTAGCTCAGATGCCGATCCGCAAAAGCGTTTGCTTGCTCCGGTGTTTAATTCGCTAAAGCAAAGAATGGAAAAGGAGCTTTTTGCACCTTACTTTGTAGATCTCTTCTCTCATGATGTCATAGGTGAGGCGCCAATTGACTTTGATATCGCCATGCTGAATTTAAGCTCTGGCAATATAAGAGATCTGCTAAGAACCAGGATAAAAAATGCACCGCAAAAGCAGCTATCGCTTACATCAAAGCTTGCTGCCTTAATTGCTATGGGAATTGATGAGCGACGCTTTATGCTCGATGCTCAAGGATCGCTAAGACTTAGGCCCTAGTTGCAGGAGGTGGATATGCGTGCAAGATATCAAATACTTGCAATTGTGCTGGCATCGCTGTTGCAAGGTTATGTAGTTAATGCTCAAGATGAGCTTTTAATAAATGTCCCTAAAAGCAATAGTCAAGTGCAGCCTCAGCATGCCATCAGCTTGCAAAAGGGCTTTCTTGAGCATAAGAGAGATTTTGCTCAAAGTCGTGCCGATGCTGCCTTAGAGCTTGATGCTATAGATAAGTTGGCGCTTATCAAGGGCCGCTCAAGCAAGGAGTATTTATTTGCATCTATCTCCTATAAATTGCGCCAAGGAGGCAAGATACGATCTCAGGGACTAAATGATATTGAAAAGCTTTGTAGTATCTCAAATAGCTCCTATGAGTGTGTACAGGCCAAGGCTTTAGCTGCAATTACCGATCCTCTGATGCGCGTAAAGCTTCAAAGCTTTGTTATGCATGAAAATAATGCCGATTATGAAAATGCGGTAAAGGATCTTGATGAGCTTTTTCCTAATGCTCCGGTAGTTGAGCATGATCTTAGATTACGCTATTACACCATGATGGGCAATATTGATGGGCGTGAAATGGAGGCCTCGGCAGGACTTTCCAAGATGCTCTCTGAGATACCCTATGAAAATGCGCTCAAGCTTAAGATAAAGTATCTTGCAAATAAGCTTCTAGCCTTGGGACTTGCTAACAATGCCATCAAGAGAATTGATGATCCTAGATATGTAAAGGCTGCGCAAAATGATCTGCGTAAGGCCTTAGCACTAGATCCTAGTAGTGACAAAGCCTCCTATTGGCAGGAGATGCTCTCCTCAAGCATTTATTATCGAACCGTCGATGTGGCTGATATTCATTTAGCTAAAGCTCCACGCCTAGCTATTACCTATTATAAGAAAGCTATAGCTTCCGATCCTAACTCTCCTTATGCCTATGTAGGTCTTTGCAGAGCCTATGCCGCTTTAAAAGATGAGCGCAACTTTTCAATCTATGCAAAAAAAGCCTTGCATAGCTCTTTAAATGAATCAGTATCTGAGCAAAAGCGCATTAGGAGGGTGATTAAATCCTTAGAGGGAGATTTTTATGTGGCTCGGGCGCAACGTGCTAAAGATAAGGGCAATTTAACCCGCGCGCGTGAGCTTTATCGTAGATCCTTGCAAGTTACGCGTAATGATCCTTGGCTTTATTATGATCTTGCCTCCTTAGAGCTAGAGGCAGGTGCTAAAGAAGAAGCCGTAGCTGTAATGGAGAGTGCACCTTTTTATCTAAAGCATTCATCTGAGTACGCTCACGCCTATGCTTTAATTTTGGATAAATGCGGCCAGGAGGAGGAGGCTCTTAATGCAATAAAGCCTTATATAACAAAGGATAAGAGCATCAAGCGCACCTATGATCGTATCGATTCTGGGGTAAGATTGGATAAGGCAGGATCTCTTGTTGCAGCGGGTAAATACGATGAAGCTTTAGCCTTGATCGACAAACTTAATAGCGCGCGTGCACTTGCTTTAAAATCAGACATCATGCAGGGATTGGGCAATAGAACGCTTGCAATTAATTATGCCGAGCAAAGTTTAGCCTTAGATCCAATACCTAGCTATATCAGACTTGGACTTTGTAAGCTTTATTACGAGGATTTGCAGACAAAGTCAGCACTTTCTTGTGTAAGTGAGCTTAAAAATAGCCTTAATACCTTATCCTTAGATGAAAAACGCTCCTTAGGACAGCTATATGCTGCCTTAGGAGATAAAGACACGGCTTTAGATATTTTTAGACAGGCGCTTAATGATAAGGATGAGGTTTATGCAAATGCATCCTTGCAAGAGGAGTCTTTAACAAATACCCAGCCACACTATCAAAGTGAGACTGATCCTCCATGGACGGTATTAAGGGCATATTCCTTAAACGATGCCTCCTTCTTACATCGCTATCGCTCTTTTGCATTTAATAGCCCATTGTCGTCTGCAGTATCGCCTAACAACGAGTTGTCGTCTAGCCATGAGGCTACTATGTTAGATGATAAAGAGTTAACTGCAGATAAGGAAAGCCTACGTACAAGTGCGTGGATAAGATCAGAGACGGCGTCCTTGCTAGCAGTTGATAAGGAGAGTGCACAGGAGGGGGCTTGGCAGCTAAGACAGGCCTTAAGCGAGCTTGATGGACGAGATTATAGTGATGATGTCACTTATACCACCGCCTTGCGTACCCCTGATGAGAATGAGGACTGGCTCCATCGCTCTGTAAGAGTAAGAGGAGATGAGGCTTATCTTTATAACAGCGTAATTATTGAGGATGGCATTAATTTTATAAGAGATAGTGGTCATCCTGGTTACTCTGACAATAAGGGCTATATCAATGTCCTTAAGATCTCCTTTCCTTTATTTAAGGGCCGTGCTGCCTTCCAAACAGATAGAGTATTCATGGATCCAGGCTCCTTATCAGGTGGCAGATATGAGGATATGTTCGGTACCATCTTTGCAGAGGGTACTAATGATACGGCATCGCGTAAAAGAAGCACTAATACCTTTGCGCTAGCCTATGCCCAAGATAACTTTAAATTCGATCTTGGAACTGCACCAGATATTGATAATGGCGGTCGTGGGATTACCTTTGTAGGTGGTGCCAGCATGGATTTTGATTTTGGAGATCTATCCTTAACACCCTATATTTATCGTCGCGCTAAGGATAACTCAGTGCTATCTTATTTTGGCGAGCGTGATAGTGGTACTGGCATACGCTATGGCGCGGTTAAAAAGAATGGCATAGGTCTTAGTGGTAGCTACTATTTAGGACCGCAGGATGGCTTGTGGTTTGATTCATCCTTTGAGATCTTAAAGGGCTCTAATGTCAAAACTAATCATGATCTCACCATGATGGGAGGTTATTACCATCATTTAATCGATGAGCCTAATGAGCGTCTTACCCTTGCGCCCTCGGTAATGTTTATGAGCTATGCCCACGATTTAAGCGGTTACACCCTAGGTCAGGGAGGCTATTATTCACCACAGCTTTATTTATCCTCATCCTTAACGCTACGCTATATGCGTCGTCATGAGGATTACTCCTATTTAATTGAAGGCTCAGGATCGCTTGCCTTTTCGCATAAAAAATCAGAGGCTAGGTATCCTTTTAATGATTTGGTACCACAAAGTGTTGTGGATAGAAATGCCTCTTCCTCAGCTGATAGTTCCATCTCCTTTGGCTGGGGCATTAGAGCTGCCTTAGAGCGCAGGATCTCTTCGCGCTTAGTGGTAGGGGCTAGCACTGGCTATAGCAAATCAGATGATTACTCGCCCTTTAATTTCTTGCTCTACTTTAGATACTATTGCACTGACTATGCAGGTGATCTCTATATGCCACCAGCAGGTCCAGTGCCTTATACCAAGTGGTGATGCTTATGGATCTCGGTATAAAAGGACTATCACAAGGTTTGCAAAGCATAGCCTTAGGACGATTGTATACAGTGTGCTGTGCAGATGAATTGCTAGCAACAAGACTTGTTGCGCATTATCTTGCATCAATCTCTGCAAATAACATGCTGCGTTTTCTAGTAACGCAATTAGAGCCAGAGGTATTTGCCAAAAACTGTCCATTAAAGCTATTAGATAAGATCAAGGCTCATGTATATAGTATTGATGAGCCCAAATATCTAGTCTCCTCTATGTCATCTGAGCTACGCTTTATAAAAAAGCTCCCCTCGAACGCAGTAGCGGTGATTTTGTTAGATGTAAGGGGGCTAAAGGATCTTGAGGCAAGGAAGCTTAGTCGTTTTTTAAAGAAGCTTTATCATTGCTGTTGTAGCAAGAATTCTGCGGTGGTGTTAATAGGCTATGGCCAAGAGCATGAAACGCTTGCCTTAAGCTTACTTGAGCATAATGCCTTTTTAAGCGGTGTTTCATGTCTTAGTTATAAAAGCGGTCATCCTTACCTTGAGGTAATGCTGTGGCGTGAGGATGGGCGATTTGCCAAGGATAGAGCTCTGCTTTTGCTAAATGATCAGGGCTTTGCGCGACTTGATGTCAATAATGCAGAAGCTCACAGTTCCAATGATAAGCACACTTGTTATTTAAAGCAGGATCTCTTAGATATTGATAGAAGCATTTATGACAGGATCTTACGCTTTGAATCTAATGATGAGATTTTTAAAGCAGCCTTGGATAATGCAACTGCTGCTAGCGTAGTCCTCTGTTTAGAATCGCGTACTGAAATAGAAAAAATAGCTAGGATGGTGTATGACCTAAGATACGCGCGCGGGAGTTCTTTACATATCTTTATCTTAGAAATGGTAGGCGGAATTAGGGCCTCCACCATTCATTTATTAAGCTCCTGTGGTGCGGACTTCATTTTTGATGCTAACGCTAAGGCCTCATATATTAATGCGGTTTTGCCCATCTTCCTGTGTACAAAATACCATGGCTTTTTAACAAAATCCTTTGATGATTTATGTATGGCCTATCGCGCTTTTGATGATGAGAGCAAAGGCGTATTGAGCTTTAATGATTTTGCAGTAAAGGTGTCATCATTGCTTGAAAATACGCAATATTTAAAAGGAGGCGGAACTCTAGTAAAGCTTAAGCCCAAGGAAAGCTTTACGCTTGAGCATTGTCTCAATATCTTTAAGCCCAAGCGTGGCGGTGATTTTGCCACGGTGCGCAGAGATTATCTTTTGGTGTTTTTAAGCTCCTGCCGTGGTATTGAGCTATTGAAGGCTTTAAAAAATGTATTTGTAGTTGATCCTTTATCAGTCTTTGCTTATTCCCGCGTCTATTTAACCTCTGACGATATTAAAGCTCTTTTAAAAGACAGAGAAGAAGGGGGGGCTGAGGAAAATTATGATGGGCATTCCAAGCCTTCTGGTGAGGATTTATTGCATGGCAAGGTGCTAGAGGAGCAGGAGATACAGCAAGCCCAGACTATAAGCACACAAGGAATTTCCGCTTATATAACAACGAATAGTGAGATTAAGGCCGTGCGCGCAACCGCCTCTCATCTTTTTAGGGAGAAGTGAGTATGAATTTATACGATTCCTTAGCTATTTCAGATATCGTGTCCCTAGTCTTATTATCTGCAGTCTTTTTTATACCGCTTGGGATGTATTTGAAGACGCATTGCTTTTATGTGCATATTTTTAGCAGGATACGCGGTATTTTTAAACGATCACTTAAGGATCGCGGGACCTTTTCTGATTTCATAAATCCTAAGCAATAGCGAGCAAGTTATGAAAAAAGGCTGTATCTCTTGGCATTTCTCCATCTTTTGGAATGCGTTTTATGTCTTTAAGCTAGGCTTGTGCTTTTTAGGCTTTATTGGATTTTCCTATCCACTAAATATCCTAGCCTTTTTATTATGTGGCGTGCATTTTTCAAATAGCCTTATAGAAAGGAGTAGGGCGGGAGGCTCTTTTATAATAAGCTTGATGCTTTTATATCATGATTCCTATTTGCCAGGAGTTGAGCAGCTACTTGCGCAAAAGGAGAATATTAGCCAGTTTTCCTTATCCTATGTTTTAGAGTTTATTGCAGACTTTGTAAATGTCCGCATGCTACTTGCAATTCCTCTTTGTTATTTGCTTTTGTATTTTATTTCCAAGGCTCTAAGAGGCTGTACCCTAGTATTTATAGGAATGATCGCGCTCTTTGCAGTTGAGGGCAGTAATGTTCAGCAACTAGCCTTGGATCCTGAGGACATGATCACCTCAGAGCGTTTTTTAAAGGATAGAAGTCTTGATGAGGAGGGCATGCTCACCCAAAGAGGAAGCTTTACTAGAAGCAATCTCTCAGCTTATGCAAAGCAATTTTATGAAAACGAATCTCAAAGAAGAGTTAGCTTTTCAAATGCTCAGATAAATCCCTTTTCCATGGTTTTTATTAGCGCAGATGGCATGTCAAATAATGATCTACAAGCGCTTAATATGCGATCTCATGCCGTGTTGCAACGCTTTGATATGCGTCTTAATAATTTTAATGCGGTGTCCATCTCAGAGCCTGAGCTTTCAGCGCGTCTGTTTTCCTCCTTATGTGGTCAAAGGCATAGTGAGTCTTTTATAAATGATGAGGTTTTAAATAAGCAATGCTCGCTACCATTGGCCTTAGCCAAAATAGGTCTTGTATCTACTATCCTAATTGATGATCAAAATAAAAGCGAAGCAATTAAAAAGCAGGCCGCATCCTTTGGCATTGATGAAAGAGCTGTACTATCGATAAACAGTGATAGTTCCAATCGAACTATGTTTGATAGAGCCTTAGAGCTTTTACGAAGCCACGATCCTCAGGCTCTCTTTATGCGTTTTAGTGCGAGTGCTAATGAAAATAAAGCTGTAACTCTTGCAGATTTTTTGGCAAGCTTGAATATATTTTTAGATAGATTAGAGCAGGCTAACATTTGCTCCTTGATAGTATTGATGCCTGGCATTGGGAATAGTACTAGCGCTTTAAGTCTGCCTAAATATCAGGCTATACCCTCAGATAAAAGAAGTTTAGGAACAGTATATTTTAGACTTTCATCCCTGCCTCATGCCCATGAGGTATATGAGGTTTCACAAAATGTAAGCTATTTGGCGCTATCTGAGGTTATCTCAAGGATCTACTCAGTTGATCCTTATGCAGAGGGAGCCTTGATCTCAGCTAAAGCCTTAACAGATGAGCTACCGCGCACAGCAGTTGTCAGCGAGGATCAAGGTACGCGCTTTATGCTGTTTAGAAATCGTGGCTTTGCGGTGGCCGCAGGCGATCAAGATGCGTGGGTGTCCTGCGAAAAATAAAGGGGGCCTAGAATGGAAAAATTACTAGAAAAGCTTATTGCTATCCTAAGACCAACTATCTCATTTAGGCTTAGTGTGATCGCTGGAGCTTATTTTATCTATGCCTTTGTAGCCTATCTTTTAAATTTTGCTGAGTTTAAGTTCTCAAGCAATTTAGCGCTCTTTATTTGCTGTCTAATTGCCTTTGAGCGCAAATTTTTAAATCGTCTTTGGTCTTTATTGTGTGCACTGGGGCTTATAGTACTGTTCTATCACAACAGCTATTTGCCATCTCCTTTGCAAATAAAAGAAGTGATGCTCTCATCTCATCTAACGCCATATGAATTTTTAAATGATGTGATGGTGCTCTCCTTTAATAGCAACTTGCTTATCCTCATGTGCCTAAGTCTATTAGCCTCATTTTTCCTAGGTACCTTTGTCAAAATTGCAAGCTGTGTGGTCATTGCCTTTGTGGTATTGGGATTTTTTAATGTGCAATCAGCTATTAGTGCGCTCTCTGAGCAAACAGTGCTAGCACAAGCTGTTGAGGATGAAAGCCCTGATCTGCCACCCCTGCCTCAAGGAAGGACTAATGATGATCTTGAAGCCTATTATCAGACCTTTTTAGAGCTTGAAGGGCAAAGAAAGGTTGATTTTGTATCAACCCTGCCTGCAGACTTTGAGCCCTTTGATATAGTCATTTTAAATATCTGCTCCTTAGCTCAAGATGATTTAAATGCAACTTCGCTTGCTGATCATGCACTGTTTACGCAATTTGATTATGCTTTTGATGATTTTAATTGCGCAGCCTCCTATTCAACTCCAGCATCCTTGCGTCTTTTACGCATGAATTGCGGCCAAATGACTGAGGCAGAAATTTACTCAGGGCGTAGAGCTGATTGTGAAATTATTACGGCGCTTGAGGGCTTAGGCTATGAAGCGCATACTTTTTTTGATCATGACGGACTATATGGTAATTATTTAAAGTCGCTACATGATCTTGCAGGACTTAATGATCGCTTGCATACGCAAAAGGGCTGGCAGATTGCTTTAAAGTCCTTTGATGGATCAGCAATCTACGCAGATAAGGATCTTTTTGCAAGCTATATTGAGCATATTGCTAATGGCTCAACCACTCCTAAGATCACCTTTATGAATCTCTTATCTCTGCATGATGGTAACCGTTATGAGAATGAGGATCATGGTGCTCCCTATGATATAAGACTTGCGCAAATGCTAGATGATATCAATAGCTTTGTTACCGATCTTAGTAATTCAAAGCGCCCAACTCTTCTAATCATGGTTCCTGAGCATGGAGCTGCAATAAAGGGCGATAAAATGCAGATTGCCAAACTGCGTGAGATCCCAAACTCTAGCATTACCAAGGTACCTGTTTTGCTAAAATTTTTCGGAGTGCAAAATCCTAAAGCGCAACGCGAGCGTATTTCAGGGCATTTTAGCTATCTTGCCTTAGGAGAAATAATAAATAGAGCGATATCCTTGAATGTCTTTTCAAAGGATAAGGCACAAGGTGAGCTTGATGATGTAATGATCGATCTGCCGCAAACTGCCACAGTGAGTGAGGCAACCAATGCTTATTACGTCGAGCTTTCGCAGCAGGGCTATTACATGCTCAAGGGCGCAGAGTGGTCTGCCTATAAGAAATAAGGCAATAGCTTAAAGTCTATTGCCTTGATGGAAAATACCTTGAATGGATAATAAGGATGAGCCCTTAGTTATTTAAAGATTAGCACTGCTGTCATACTTAGCACCGCTTACCTTTTTCTCATCTCCTAATTTTGCCTTAAACCAGGAGACTACGCGATCGATGATAGGTGCTTGATACCAAGGAGCATCGCCGTGGTGGGCGCCCTTTACTAGCACGAAATCAACATCAGCCTTTTTATCCTTGAGAGCCTCATAAAGCTGTTTACTCTGCAATGGACTTACAAGGGTATCCTCAGAGCCGTGCAGAAGTAGCATCGGCGGCTCAGAGCCATCGATGTGGCCAATAGGGGATGCATTGAGGGCCTTTTCACGATCTGCAGTGATAGGGGCTCCGGGGAAGTCACCAAAGGCTGGACCATTTACTAATAGTGCCTCGGTAACAGCAGGAGATGAGTGGACCTTATCTTGATTTAATCCCTCGCCTACCTTGGTTAAATCGGAGATGCCATAGAAGGAGACCGCGGCGGCGATGTCTGAGTTTACCTCAAGGAAATCGCCCTTATCCCAATTCTTCTCACCGTTAGTTGCTGCCATCATCTGTGCAAGATAGCCACCGGCGCTATCACCTAAGACGGCGATGCGATCAGGATCTACTCCGTACTCTTGAGCATGGGCCTTAAGGAAGCGTACCGCAGCCTTGCCATCCTCTAATAAAGCGGGGAACTTAAAGGGTACGACTCGATATTGCACGGCGGCTACCACAAAGCCAGCCTTGGCAAGTGCCATGCGCATTTCGATGAATTTTTCATGATCAGCAGATGAAAAGCCACCGCCTGGGAAATAGATGATCGCTGGCTTTAAGCCTTCGGTACGTGGCTGTAATACGGTCATTACAAGCTGATCGACGCGACGGGGCATCTTAATTTGGTTGTAGACAATGCCACTGATGGTATCAATTTGGCCAGTGGTGACAGGTACCGTAATTACCTCTGCCCCATTGGTATAGCCCATAAGCTTGCTGTTATCTTCAGCTGCTAAGGCGCCAGTTGCCATTAAGGTTGCAACTGCAAGGAGGGCAAATTTTTGTTTTATTTTCATTGTATTCTCCTTTATTACTTGTTGATGAAACAGGTGTTTAATCTAACCTTTTAGATTTTTTAAAGGTTATCCTATCCAAAGATTGGGATATTTATCTTTACAAGATCATAAATTAAGCAGTGGCAAAGAAAGAATAGCGCCACTGCTTGATGGCCTTGAGGCTAAGCCTTACTTTGCAAGCTTAGGACCATTATGAGCTTGGTAATAGTAAAGATGGCGCTCTAAGGATGCCATTGCTTGAGCCTTTTTACACAAGGGGGCTTCCTTTAAGCTTAATTCTTTGTCCTCATATGCTCTAAGATCATCTGTACCCTTAAGCTCTAAGGCATCAAAGGCAAAGCCCTCGGAAATGTTGCACACATAATTACTATTCCAAGGCACAGCGGCATTAGCATTAAAGGCATAGGGGAGCTTGCATTTTGATCTATCCCCTAAGAGATCACAGCCTAGAGTATGCATAGTGCCCTCTGATAAGGTATGTGAGGCAATAGTGGCAAAGAAATCCTTTTGTGAGCCCCAAGCCTTTTTATCATAGCTTATCTCATCATGATCCTGATATTTTTGCGGTATATACATATAGAAAGGAACTGCATGGCCTAGCGCTAACTCATCAGGATGAGCATCATAGCCAATACCGCGCATATTGTGATCTCCTGTTACGGCGATCACGGTGTTTTGCGACAAGGCGGGATCGTCCTTAACCTTAGAGATAAATCTGCCAAGCTGATCATTACCATAGCGGTAGGTTGCAAAAAGCGTAGTGGTATTAGGATAGGGGAAGCGCTTTAGCTCTTCATCAGTAAGGGGAATGGTCTTAGGTTCAACGTTTTCTGCAACTCTAAAGGGAGGATGGTTGGAGATTGAGAGCGTAAATACCAATAAGGGCTGATCATGCTTTTCGTGCAATACCTTGAGCACGCCACGCCACATGTACTCATCATCCACGCCCCAGGCAAAGCCGGTGGCATCTTTATACCATTGTCTTAATATATTTTCCTCATAGATCTCATCCATGCCTATTCTATGAAAATAGGTCAGCATGTCACGCCATGAGCCTTGGCAGCCGGTGACGAAGACAATGCGATAGCCCTTTTCCTTAAATACTTTTAAAGAATTAGTAATGTAGTCTATCTCACCTTGAGTTGAGGTGGAGAGATTGATATCAGGAACCTCAAGCAACATACGCATTAAGGAATCCATAGTACCGTTACCCTCAGAGAGGAAATTGGTAAAGAAAAAGTCTTCTTTAGAATTTGAATCCTTAGTATGACGACGGAGCTCACCAAAGAGATCGCGCTTTTCCTTATCGTCATAAAGAGACATGTGGGTGCTCATACTCTCTTGCACTGAAACCACAATATCAGGCGGATTTTTCTCTAAAAACTCATTCTTTTTAGTGGTATAGAGCAAAGGAGAGTAGATATCATCTCCTATAACCTTCATTCCAAGATCCTCATAATCATCCTTGATATCAGCAATTGAGACCTCTGGAATGATGGCCTGCTCCTTAGCCCAGCCTCGTGCCCAATGGAAAGCAGCAGGTCCATTTGGGACTGAGAGATTAAC
Organism: Bacteroidaceae bacterium; assembly: GCA_963639245.1. Taxonomy (GTDB): domain Bacteria; phylum Pseudomonadota; class Gammaproteobacteria; order Enterobacterales; family Succinivibrionaceae; genus Succinivibrio. Next base: position 496 of record CAVHVI010000011.1, on the reverse strand, counting down.
CAAAGGATCATTTGATACCTGCGCCGAGTTTTGACGCAAGGGGAAGGTGCCAAAGGAGCCACGAATAGCCATAGCATCAAGGGCAATTAAGAGTACTAACAATAAGGAGGTAGTAAGCTTGCCGTCTGGAACCTTTATCTTCTTTTCAAACTTTAAGTGGATTTTTTTGAAGATCCAAAGGTAAGCAATAGTTGCCACGATAATAGCAAGTAGGCCCTGTAGTAGCGGGTAATCCTCATATAAGGTCTTGGTGGTGGCGATAGGATCTTCTTGCATGAAGGCAAAGAAGAATACATCGATGATGCGGCTATAGGTAAGATAGTAATAGTAGTTAATTACCGTAAAGAGCAGTACATAAAGAAAGCCTGCTAAGTTTAGCCAAGGGAAGAGCTTGCGATAGATATGACGTAGCATAGCAATGGGAGTTGCAATGATGGCTACGATAAATGCTGGTAATAAGGCCATGCCTGCGTATTTGATATCAAATAACACGCTT
>CAVHVI010000010.1:0-29153 GCA_963639245.1 Bacteroidaceae bacterium | reverse complement strand
GAATAACTATGGGTGATGCAGCTGGCATTGGCGCTGAGATCACCTTAAAGGCCTGCGCAGATCCTAAGCTTTATGAAAAAGCCCGTCCCGTGGTCTATGGCGATGCCAAGGTTTTAAGACGCGCAGCCAAGATTGTTAACTCTAAGATGGAAATCCATGTTATTTCATCTCCAAGTGAGGCCGATCCCTCTCCAACTAAGCTTGAAGTAATCGATTTAGATTGCATCCCTGAGAATTTTGAATACGGCAAAATTCAGGCAGAATGTGGCAAGGGCTCCTTCTTATTTATTGAAAGAGCTGTTCAGGATGCCCTAAAGCATGACATTCACGCCATTGTCACCGCACCTTTAAATAAAGAAGCACTCCATCTAGGTGGTTGCAATCATCCAGGACACACTGAGATCTTGGCAAATCTTTCAGGCACCAAGGATTACTCCATGATGCTGTGCTCACCAAAGCTCAACGTCATCCATGTATCAACTCATATCTCCTTACGTGATGCCTGCGATGCGGTAAAGAAGGATAGAGTCTATCGCGTGATCCATTTGGCCTATGACACCTTAAAGCTTATGGGCTATGAAAATCCCCGCATTGCAGTTGCAGGCTTAAATCCTCACTGTGGCGAGGGGGGCTTATTTGGTAATGAAGACACCAACGAAATAGTTCCTGCAGTTGCGGAGGCTCAAAAGGAAGGCTTAAATGTTCAGGGACCTATTGCACCTGATACCGTCTTCCACCGTGCGGCTAATAAGAATGAATTTGATATCGTGGTGGTGATGTATCACGATCAAGGTCATATCCCCTTAAAAGTACTAGGCTTCTCATCTGGCGTCAATATTACCGTAGGCCTTCCTATTATCAGAACCTCTGTTGATCACGGTACCGCCTTTGAAATTGCCGGCAAGGGCATTGCCGATGAGGAATCCATGACCGCCGCCTTAAATATCGGCGCAGACATGGCCAATACCAGATTTAAAGAATATCTACAGGATTAATTTAGGAGCAAATTAAAATGGCATTCAAACCTCACGGAGTTATTACTCCCGTTTTGACCGCTTTAGATGATCACGAGAATTTTAATAAAAAAGCTTATCAGGAATTTATCGATCATTTGATTAAATCTGGTGTGCACGGCATCTTCGCCTTAGGCACCAACGGTGAGTTCTATGCCTTTAGCTTTAAAGAAAAGCTTGAGATCATCGAAGCAGCTGTAGAGGCTACCGCAGGTCGTGTTCCTGTTTATGCCGGTACTGGCTGTGTGACTACTAAAGAGACCGTTGAGCTCACTAAGGAAGCCTCCAAGATCAAGGGCATTGATTGCTTGTCAATCATCTCTCCTTACTTTACTGCCATCAAGCAGCCTGATTTAATTCGTCACTATAGCGCGGTTGCAGAATGCACTGAGCTTCCTATTTTGCTCTACAACATTCCTGCACGTACTGGTAATAACATTGACTACACCACCGTAAAGGCTCTAGCAAAATACGAGAACATTATCGGTATCAAGGATTCCTCAGGTAACTTTGATAACACCTTAAAATACATTGAGAACACCGATCCACGCCTAAGCGTGCTTGCTGGCTCTGACTCTCTCATCCTCTGGACCTTAAAGGCAGGTGGCGCCGGTGCTATTTCAGGTTGCTCCAACGTCTTCCCTAAGCTTATGGCATCAATCTACGATCTCTTTGCTACAGGTGATTTTGAGGCTGCCAATGCTGCGCAAAAGAAGATCCGCGCCTTCCGCAATGTCATGCAGATGGGTAATCCTAACTCTGTTGTAAAACGTGCAGCTCAGCTTAAGGGCTTTAACGTAGGTCCTGCACGTGCACCGTCAAACATCGTTGATGAGAAGATCGATGCAGCCTTACTTGAAGTCTTCAAGCAGTACGAAGAGTAATTTAAAGAGCTTTTAAAAGATAAAGATAGTGCAGTATGAATGCGTACTGCACTTTTTTAGGAAAAAGGATCATGAGTTATCAATTAGGTTCTATTAGAAAGATAGTTTCAGGTGAAGGCTGTATCAATGAGCTTCCTGAAATAATTAAATCCATGGGCGCTAAAGCAGTTGAAATCATCACTGACGATGGCGTTTATAAGCTTGGCTTAACCAAAGGCGCTGAGGAGTGCTTGCAAAAGGCTGGCATCAAGGTACACGTCATTCATGACGTACCACCTGAGCCTTCTTATGAGCAGGTTGAGGCTATTTATGAGCAGGCTAAGGCTCATGAGTGCGACGCGATAGTTGCAATTGGTGGCGGATCCTCTATGGATACCTCCAAATTAGTTGCCTTGATGCTTACTAACGCGGTAACTTTGCGTGAGATGATCAAGGGCGCTAAGCCATCTGTGCGCGGCGTACCTACTGTTATGGTCCCTACCACCTCTGGCACAGGCGCTGAGGCAACCCCTAACGCTATTGTTTTAGTTCCTGAGGAGCAGCTAAAGGTTGGTATAGTCTCTGATCTTATGATCTGCGATGTAGCAATTTTGGATCCAGTATTAACTGTAGGCCTGCCTCCGCACATTACTGCCAACACCGGCATCGACGCCCTCTGCCATTTAATGGAATGCTATATCTCCAAAAAGAACAATCCCTTATCAGAATCCTTCTCGCTACACGGCATCAAGCTTGCAGCTAAGAGTCTGCGCCAATGCTATCAAAATCCTAAGGATATGAAGGCTCGTGAGCTCATGCAGGTAGCATCAACCTTTGGTGGTATCGCCATTGCCTCATCAGGCACTACCGCAATTCACGCTCTCTCCTATCCTCTAGGTGGTCGTTATCATATTCCTCATGGTCTTGCTAACGCCATTTTGATGCCTCAAGTCATGGATGTAAATAAATCTGCTTGTATTCATGAGTATGCCGTCATGGCCAAAGCGATGGAATTAGATTGCGTAGGCAAGAGCGAGGAGGAATGTGCTGATATCTTTGTGCAGGAGCTCTATGCTTTAAATCGCGATCTCAATATTCACCTAGATTTTAAGGCCAAGGGCATTACTCTTGATGTAGTTGATGAACTAGTTGAGGCCGCAGCCAAGGTTACTCGTCTTTTAAATAACAATCCTAAGGAGTTATCAAAAGAGGAGATGCGCGAGATCTATATCAAAGTCATCAAGGAAAATTCATAAATACATAAAACAATCTCTCATCAAAAACTTCCTGTAATTAAGGCATCGCTTAGGCGGTGCCTTTCTCAATGTAGCTATAAATCTTTATTAACAAAGCTTAAGCTCACAGCTTACTCATCCCACCTACCCTCATCAAAAAGCCGTGATCACAACAAAATTTTTACTAACTATGCTCCGCATTCCCCCTAAAGATAAAGCTTTTGAGCTATACTTTCTGCTATGAAAATAAGAGCACTGTTTAACCCCATATTTTTTGCATCAGAAGGCATCATCCTAGGTATTATCCTAAGCATCATGATGAGCCTTGGCGTTAATATTTCCTATGCAAAAGATAACTGTACTCTTGAAATAAGCCCAAAAGATAATGAAATAGCCTTTGCTCCCACGGGATCTAAGCTCCTTAACGCCCAAAGCATTTGCCAAGATGAGTATTTAGAGATCCCCCATGATCAAAAAATAGGCGCCATATCCTTATTAAAGGGTGACTATCCTCGTATTAGCGCAAATAAAAAGGATATTACTTTCAAAGCTATAAATAATGAAGGCAACAGAGTACAAAGCTGTTTGTGGTGTGATCGCATCGACAGACTCATGGTAAATGATAACAATGCCCTATGCTCCATCTCCTTTTTAAATGTAAGATCCTGTGCCAACCCCGATGAGGCTGTTTTTAGCGTTCAGAGAAAAAATATAAATATGGGTGAGGTCTGTGTACCCACGCTTGCGTATTTTGGACGTCATGGATCAGAGTTGCGCTTTGCCGTGCAGGATTGCAAAAATAAGTCATCCCCTGCTGTAAGCTATGATTTAAGCTTTGGTAATGTAATTCGTTTTTTAGATGAACGTATTGAGGTTATCCGAGCTGACAATAATGGCATTCATTATCGTCGCACTCACATTAATGCCCCTGAGCTAGCTTTTGAAAACTAAAGTACTTCACCTGCTATAATCAATAATTATGAAAGATAAACTTATCAAAATTGTAAGCCTGCTTCCTGTTATAGCCTTCTTTATAGTCTATAAAAGCACCTCTGATCTCATCTTAGCCACGGCCGTGATCGTAGCAGGCTGTGTCATCACCACGATTTTAGAATTTGCTTTAAAACGCACCATCTCGCGCATGCAGATCTTTATGGTAGTTGCAGTGCTAGTCTTTGGTATTCCAACGGTATTATTAAAAGATCCCACCATTATCAAATGGAAGGTCACTGCCGTAAATCTTACCTTTGCAGGGCTTATATTTATCTTTCAATATATCTTGAAGAAAAATCCCTTAGGCTATTTATTTGGTCGCGAGCTCAAGTTACCTGATGATTGCTGGACCTTCCTTGCATCAAGCTGGATGATCTTCTTTATCTTTGCAGGAGCCTTAAATGTGCTCATCGCCTTCTACCTTCCATCTCTTTTTGGAATAAGTGAAAGTGATGCCGAGGCGCTATGGGTTGACTACAAAACTTTTGGTAATGCCATATTAAATACAATCTTCGCCATCATCAGTATGCTTTTATTAGTAAGAAAGCATCCTGGTCTTATGGATGAATTAAAACACTAATTTTACTGATATTTTTTTACTGACAATCAGTACGAATAAGGACGTTTACTATGCCTGATATGAACTTTGGCAATATTCGCTATGCCGTGATCCCCGTCGCAGGACTTGGTACCAGATTACTTCCAGCAACTAAGGCCATTCCTAAGGAAATGATGCCGGTAGTTGATAAGCCCTTAATTCAATATGTGGTAAATGAAGCAGTAGCAGCTGGCATTAAAAATATCGTGTTGGTTACTCACTCTTCCAAAAATGCTATTGCCAACCACTTTGATACCTCCTTTGAGCTTGAGGCTACCCTAGAAAAGCGCGTTAAGCGTCAGATCTTAAATGAGGTACGCTCCATCATCCCTGAGGACGTAACTATTCTATCTGTACGCCAAGGTGAGGCCTTAGGTCTTGCACAGGCTATTCAATGCGCAGAGCCCATCGTAGGTCGTAGCCCCTTTGCCGTGCTCTTGCCTGATGTAATAATCGATGAGGCTAAGGCCAATCCTCAGATTGATAACCTTGCCGAGATGGTCAAGCGCTTTGAGGAAACTGGTAAATCCCAGATCATGGTCGAGCAGGTACCCCATGAATTAGTACACGCCTATGGTGTAGTTGATTTAGGTGGCAAAAAATTAAAGCCTGGTGAGAGCTCGCAGATCTTATCCATGGTGGAAAAGCCTGAGGTTGATAAGGCACCTTCTGATTATGCTGTAGTGGGTCGTTATGTTTTGCCTGCTGAGATTTGGCCTTTATTTAAGCGTACTCCGCTTGGTGCTGGCGGCGAATTCCAGCTTACCGATACCATCGATCTTTTGATGAAGGTACAGGATATCGAGGCCTACGCCATTAAGGGGTGCAGCCATGACTGTGGTAATAAGCCTGGCTATGTAAAAACCTTTATTGAATATGCCCTAAGACATCCTGCAATTGGTGCAGAGATCTCGGCATTTGTGAAAAAGCTTGCAAAATAATAAAATCTGTCCGTAAATTTTGTGTTAAGCCGCAATTATGTTGCGGCTTTTACGCATCAGGCGATCGGTAACGATCAAATTAATATTACTGCATTATTACTAAATAGGCAGTAACTAAACATAGGAAAACAAAATGGAAAAAAACCAAAAGAGTGAGACTGAGGTTTCTAACATTAGTTATGCAGAAAAGTTCCGCATAATGGATAGGGAAGCCTTGGCAACCCTAGTACTGGCGGTGATCATTGCTGCATTTTTTTGGGGCGCAATTTGGCTCTTAAAGGATAATACCTCCACAATTTTTGCCATGCCTGCATGGTTTGTAGTCTCCTGCATCGGTGGCTACCTTTTATCCATGGTAGGAGTAATTTTCTTAGTAAAAAAAGTCATGGTAGATTTTCCTCTTGATGAGAAGGATGCTGAGGAGATCGCAAAAGAGCAGGATGCTCGCGATGAAGTAGTAGGAGCAAGCAGTGAACGCAATTAACCCTGTAGTATTTCCAGTAGTAGTTTTCCTAACCGTACTATTGGCAATTGGTCTTTGGTGTAATCGTGGCTTAGGTCGCTCCATCAACTTCCAAAAGGATTTCTTTATTGCCAATAGATCGCTTGGTGGCTTGGTTTTAGCTTTAACCTTAGTTGCAACCTATGGCTCCGTAAGCTCCTTTGTCTCAGGCCCAGGTGTTGCCTGGAGCACCGGCTTTGGCTGGGTAGTGTTTGCAGCACCGCAGATCATCACTGGCTTTTTTATCCTAGGTATTCTTGGAAAGAAGATGGCCGTACTCGCGCGCCGTACTGAATCACTTACTGTTATAGACCTGATTCAGGCCCGTTATAACTGCAAGAGCCTAAGTGTTATTTTAGCCTTAGTGCTCATCGTCTTCTTCACTGCAACTGTAGTAGGTCAGTTCATTGGGGGTGCCCAAATTTTTGCCGCCATCACCGGCTATGACTATAAAATTGGCCTTTTGATCTTTGCAACTGTTACCGTTATCTATACCTCCTCAGGCTTTAAGGCCGTGGTCTTAACCGACGCCGTCTGTGCCATACTCATGTTAGTTGGCATGATAACCTTAGGCTTTACCATGGTTAAAGCAGGTGGTGGTATGGAGCAGATCATGGATAATATCTCCAAAACCAATGTAGGCGAGGATGGTATTTCCAATCTCTTAAAGCCAAACGCCGGTGGCACTCTTCCCTATACTCTGTTGCTGTCTGCTTGGCTATTGGTAGGCTTTTGCACTCTAGGTCTTCCCCAATCCATGGTGCGTTGCATGAGCTATAAGTCAACTAAGAGCTTATCCTCGGCCATGATCATTGCAACTGTAGTTTGCGGTGCCTTGATGATTGGTATGACTTTATTAGGCGTGCTCTCACGTGGCGTGATTTTGGAAAAGCCTGTAAATGGTACTGATGCGGTGATCCCAGAGATGATCGTAAACTTCATGGATCCAGTGATGGCAGGTGTTACTATCATCGGCCCTCTAGCTGCAACCATGTCCACCGTATCCTCACTTTTAATCTCGGCAGCCTCAGCTGTTGCCCGCGATTTAGTGCGTCAGGTGAAGGGGCCTGAGTATTTAGAGAGCATGTCTGCCCAAAAATCAAAGCGCTTTGCCGTTTGGGTTACTCTAATTTTAGGTGTGATCTCCATTATGCTCGCACTCTATCCGCAATCAATTGTAGTCTGGGTCAACATGTTTGCCTTTGGCGGTCTCGAATCTGCCTTCATGTGGCCAATTGTGCTAGGCCTCTTCTGGAAGAGAATGAACACCTCTGGTGCCCTCTGGGGTATTGCCCTAGGCCTTGGCTCCTACTGCCTTGCGATGGCTACAGGCTTTAAGATCATGTCCTTCCATTCAATCCTAATTGGCACAGTGATTGGCCTTGTAGCATCCGTAATTGGTGCCTATATTGGCTCACAAAGTGATGAAAAGATCTTAAAGATATTCTTCCCGCATAAATTTGCTTAATTAAATTTGCGTTAAAATATTAGGGCCTGTCAAACGACAGGCCTGTTTTTTTTAGGAGGGTAGCGATGAACTGGAAGCTGTGTCTTGGACTATTAGTCTTTTTTGCCCTCTTAATGTCCTCATCCTACACTTTACTCGTACCCTTTTTACCAGTATACCTAGTACGCGAGCTTGGTGCTCAAAGTGAGGATGTTAACCTATGGGCCGGCATTGTATTTGCTATTACCTTTGCAATTTCTGCCGTAGTCTCACCTCTTTGGGGACGACTTGCCGATAGAACTGGGCGCAAGCTTATGATGCTACGCTCCTCCTCCCTACTTTTTATCTGCTATCTAATAGGTGGTATAGTCACCACTCCTTGGGAGTTATTTGGTATGCGTGCCCTGCAAGGCTTTGCCGCAGGGTTGTGGCCTGCTTGTCTTGCAATGCTCTCAGCCTATGTACCTAAGGACAAATTAGGCATCTCCATGGGCCTTATGCAATCTGCTAACATTTGCGGCGGTATTGTAGGACCGCTACTTGGAGGCATATTGGCATCTACCTTTGGCATGCGCAATTCCTTCTTTGTATCGGCTGTAGGCCTCTCACTTATCACGATTTTGACCATCATCTTTATAAAAGAGCCACCGCGTGACAAGATCCCCGCACCTAAAAAAGATGCGCCAAAGATAAAACAGCCCTCGCTTATAAAAAATCCGGCCGTGTTTATCCTAATGACCGTAGCCTGCTTAATTATGCTTACCATTCAACAGGTACAGCCAGTTATGACTACCTATATTGCAAGCTTTGATGGTATTGATGACAAGATGCTCATGCTAATATCAGGTGCTGTCTTCTCCTTAGGTGGAGTAGCTGGAGCCATTGCAGCACCAATCTGGGGCAAGCAAGGACAAAAGCACGGCTTTTATAAAACCATGTTTATCTCATTAATACTTGCAGGCTGTATTTCAATTTTGCAGGGCATACCCAATAACCTTATATTATTTGCCACCATGCAATTTTGCGTAGGCTTAGGCTTTTCGGGTATTTTCCCCTCTGCCAATTCACTTTTGGTGCTGCTCACTCCTCCAAATCGTCGTGGCGAGAGCTTCTCCCTATTCTTTGCCGCACAGCAGGTAGGTGGTGCTGTAGGTCCAATTCTTGGAGGTATCACTGCAACCTTAGTGGCCCCAAGACTGGTGTTTTTTACTTCAGGTATCATCATGATATCCTGCGGAATTTACGTTCTAACTCGTGGCAAAAAACTACTTTATACCGATCTTATCGAAACTGAGCAAAAGAAGAGCTCAGCTGATGACTATATTGAACAGATTAAAAAGCAGGCAGCTGCAGAGCTTAAGCAAAAGCAACAACAGGCAAAGGAACAAAAGCCAGAGCAGGCATCAGCTCAGATACCAGATCAGAAATAGCAAGAGTTGCAAGCATATGAAAAAGAAAATTAGCCTAGCCTTAATAGCCTTGACTACCAGCCTTGCTATAACCAATGCCACTGCAGGAGCGCTAAGCTCTTGCTCCTATAACGGGATCTCCCTTTATGGCAAGGTGAAGTTTGTCGAGAGCTTTGCTGATATTAAGGTACAGTTTGTAAGCTCCTTTCCCGATCTCAAGGTTAAATTTGTAAACTCTTTCCCAGACTCCTGCGGCAAATGGCAGGTAGTTGAGAGCTTTCCAGACTTCACCGTACAAATAGTATCCTCCTTTCCTGACATCAAGATACAGGAGGCTAGCGCCTTTCCTGGGGTTAATTAATTTTGAGAATATGAAAGTGCCGCAAGCCTTTTTTTAAAGCTAGGATCTAAGGAAACCATAGCCCCAGCCTTTGAGCAGACATAGGCTGAAACGTCATTGGCAAGTGCATGAGCCTCATCAAAGCTCGCACCACTTACTAGCGCTGCTCCAAATGCGGCATCAAAGCTATCCCCTGCACCGATAGTATCTTTAAGCTTAATTTTAGGTGGCGTCATTTGGGAACATTTACCCTTATAACGGACCTCACTACCTTCTGCACCACAGGTTAGAATAATTCCCGAAACATCATATTGCTCCCTTAAAAATTCAAAAAGCGAACTTGCTTTTTGTGAAAGGTCCTGAAAAGAAAGAGGCTTTATTGGTGGCATCTCTTCATTATCAAATACCATGCTACACACTGGAATTAATTCTTCAGCGCTAAGCTTTACAATATCGCAATAGCCTAGGGATTTTTTAATGATATCGGCGCTATAAAAGTTTCCTCTTAAATTTACATCAAAGATCTTTAAGGCCTTTTTAGCGTGAGATAAAAAATGATAAATAGCCTCTCGCGCCATCTCATGGCGCTGGCATAAAGTTCCAAAGCATACCAAATCACACTCTCTTGCAAGCTCTAACTGCTTATCATTTAAGCAAAGCCTATCAAAGGCACATTCCTCATCAAAGCTATAGCTTGCAATCCCTTCATCATCTATATGAGCTCTAACACAGCCTGTATTAAAGGTAGAGTCCTGCGCCTTGGCATCTACTACATTCACAAAATCTGCAAGAGAGCCTAATTGAGAGATTGCACTTTTACCCAAATCATCATCGCCCACTGCAGCCACGGCATAGGCCTTAAGCCCGAGGTTTCTACAATGCCACGCAAAATTGGCAGGAGCCCCTCCTAGATGAAAACTTTCATCTACCACATCAAAAAGTAGCTCACCTAATCCTACTGCGATCAAGCTGTGAAAAGCTGCGCTCAATTTATTCATCCTCTTATCTCTTGTTCTTTTTTTGCACCATCGCCTTGCGCTTGCATAAAGTGACAGTCGTTATTTATCTTTTATCATGCGCTATTTTAAGCACAAATTATCTGCAAAATTGCATCTAAAGATTTGATCTCACAAACATTGTTATATCAAGAACTGCCGTCTTGAGGGCTTTTTTAGTTAGAATATGAAAGCTTGAGGAGTACGGCATGATAAATAAGCTTTTAAAACACGCACTATTGGCATTGGTATTTTTGGCAAGCGATGCTATGTCAGATCCGATGAAGATCGTATCGATAAGAGAAAATCTTACTGAAGCAAGTCCCTCGATATGTGCAAAATTCAACCGCCCTCTTGCTCAAATTAGTACCTATGAAATGCCACAGGTGTTTAGGGTACAGGCCCAAAGCTCCAAAACCACGCTCCCGCCCTTGCTTCGTCAAACCAGAAATGAGCTTTGTGCGTTAAATCTTGAGTATGGTACTGAATATACCCTCTATTTTAATCATAAGATCTCCGCCGACGGTGGCGGGGCTATGGCTCATGATGAGACATGGCACATGCGTACCTCCTCCTTGCGCCCTCAATTTGCCATCTTAGATGATCTGTCAAGTAGCTATCGCAATAATAATCACTCCATAGACTTCTTTGTACGCTCGATAAACCTCAAGAAAATGCGTATGGCCTTGTTTACCATTCCTAATGAGGAAATTGCCGCCCAAGTCTTTCAGGATGAATATAAAAGTGCCATTGGCATTGATAAGGCTTTAAAGCTCTTGCAAGCAGGCGCTAAGCTTATCGATACCATTATGATAACTCCCAAAGAAGATCTCAACGAGCCAGTAATGACCAAGGCTAACTTTCGCTATCAGGGAGTTTTGCAGGATACGCCGCTAATTGTATGCTTTGATCCTGAGCTAAATATGGAGGAGGCACTAAACAATAGCTTTTCAAATAGTATTCATAGCATTTGGGGCGCACTGCTTTTGCAAAATAAAGCTCTTAATGTAGCCGCAAGCCGTCGCAATGAGCAAATTTCCATTGAGGTGCATTCTGCTAAAAATGCTATGCCTATCAAGGATGCCAAGATAAGACTATATTCAACCGCAGGCACGCTTTTAACCACCACCAAAAGCGATCATACCGGACATGTCTCAATTGCAGCTCCTGAAAGCAATGATCCGCAAAAAATTCCCAATGTAGCAATAGTTGAAGCTGATGAGGGTAGCTCACGCATCAAAATTCCTGCAAGTGAGGTAGATGCCTCGCTATATGAAGAAGGTCCTAATCTCAATGACTTTGGAATTTTAGCAGTCACAGACAAAATAACCTATGATCCAAAGGATATACTCCATTACATCGCTATCTCACGTAGCCCTGATTTAAAAAGCTCAGGTGAGGATAGCTATCTATTAAGAATAATTAGCCCCACCGGCGCTAAAGTACGCGAACTAGCTCTTACTGATCAGGGCTATTCAAGCTTCTATACAGAATTTACTATTCCATCTGATGCCCAAAGTGGCGATTGGTCCTTAAGGCTTTATGATGATAACGATAAGCTAGTATCTGTAAAACATATTAAAGTTAAGCGCCCAGAGCCATCTGACTTTAGCATCAAGGCCTCGGCTGCCCAAGAGGCACTAAGCCCAGGATATGATGAATTTATTAATCTTAAGGCTATATACCAAGACGGAGCTCCAGCATCAGGACTTACGGCAGATGCTTGGCTTTTTTCAACACCCGATCGCCATCCATTTACTGGCAAGCTTACAAGCTATGAGGTAGGACCTGATCCTAAAAAGCAAACCAAGCTTTCTACCTATCACCGCTTTGATCTACAGCAAACAGATGATCATGGCTCAGCCTCCTTTGGCATGCGCATTGCAGATCCTGGCTACCCAGTGATCGCCAATTTTGCTGCTATATTTGAGGACAGCGCCGGTCGCAGTGAACATTACACCCATAAATACCAAATAAACGCCTCCTCAAATATAGTGGGACTGCGCTATGACGATAGACAAAATTGCATCTTTGCCAGAATGTTCTCCCCAGATGGCAAAAATGTCGCAGGTCTTATCAAATACAATGTCTACCGCATAGAGCCCCTAGGGATATTTGAGCATGCTCCAACAGGCTGGTATTACGAAACTCGTCGTATTAAATTTGCGTTGCAGAGTGGAGCTCTTACTTTAATGGCAGGAGAGGATAGTTCTGGCAGGATAGAATTACCGGCACAAAGTGGCGAGTATTTTATTACTGCCACCACGCAACGAGGCCTTACTACCGAGTACACCCTCGTACATAATTTTAAGCAGGATACTGTGCTTGAGGGCACCCTAAAGCTAAAGCTTCCCCAAAAAATCTCTGAGCTTGGAAAGGCCGTGGAGGCTTCCTTTGAAAGTCCCTATGACGGCTCTGCAGTTATTGAAATTATCTCGCCTTCTAAAAAAGAGCGTCAGGTAATGAACGTACGCCGCGGCACCAATCGCTTTAATATAAACATTTCAAAAGATCTAGGACGTCACCCCAAAGTTAATCTTTCCGTCTTTTATCCAAGATCAGAGCGTGGCATCATGCGCGCCAAGGCTAAGGCCACACTCAATATAGAAAGAAAAGATGCCGATATAGAACCAAGAATTAATATTGACGATCAGGCCATTGCCGGCACTGATTTATCTATAGGCCTTAGTATTAAGGGATCCACTAGCAAGTCCTACTATGCAGCCGTAGCACAGGTACTAAATGATCATGATCATAACCTCGATGGTCTCTATATTAAAAATCAACATGATCTAAGTTCTGAGCGTACAATCTACAGCACAGGCATCACCTCTAGCGATTTTACGCGAGGGGGAATTACGGTACCCATTCCCAATAAAGGCCTGCTACTAAAAATACGCGCTGTATTTTGGAACAAGGATGGCGTAGTTTGTGCTGAGAAAAGCGTACCTATAATTAAGGGCAACCAAGCTGAAATTGAAGCTCCCAATATTTTAAATGCTAAAGATACGGTGTTGTCATCTATTTTTCTTGCCAACAATACCTCAAAAGATCAAAGAAACTTCAAGATAAAGGTCTCTTGCAGTGGCACACTTGAATGCCTCTTTACCAGAAATATTAATCTTTTAAGAGGTGCACAGGAGGAGCTCCTAGTTCCAATAACTGCTAAAAATGAATCTGGCTCAGGCTATATGAAGGTTGATCTAGTCAACGAAGGCCATGTACAAACGCAGATGCACAAGATAGATGTACGTATGAGCAATCCTATAGTTAGAACTACCGACGTGCTTGCAATTAACAATGGTGAGAGTGCTACTTATACCATTGAGGAGGGATTAAATCCGCGTCATTTAGTATCAGTAGATCTGGCTCCTGTTCCCTATCTAAACCGCAAGGCCTTTACTGAGGCCTTAGAAAACGCCACCTTTGCTGATGAATATGAAAAATATTTTGCACTGACAACTCTTATAGAAAGTAACTTTCAAAATATCCAAGCAAGCGCTAGCGAGCATACTAATGAGACCAACAATCATGGCATAGAGCTCAAAAAGCTCAGCGCTTTTGTACAAGATAAGCTTGATTACCTAGCATCAAGGCTTGATCAAAATGGACATCTCGCTCTAAATAACATATCCCCCGAGCTTAAAAATATGACCTTAATTAAAGCCGCCTCGGCCTTAAAAAGCGGTGATAGCCATGGCTTTAATGTAAATACCAAGCTTGCCGATGCTCTCATTAGTGATGTCATCGACATTGCAAACGGTACCACCAAGGCTACAGTTTACGAACAAACGCAGGCGCTATGGGTAATGCTCAAGGCAGATCTAGTAGCTCAGGCTAAGCCTCTTATTGCTAAGCTTACTGCTAAGAAAAACATAAAATCCCCAGCAGCCTTGGCAATCATGGCTATTTTGGTACAAAAAACTGGAGATAAGCGTCAGGCCATTGCCCTCTTAGAGCGCTCTCAAAAGGAGCTAAAAAATCTCAATTTATTAAGAGATAAAGCAAGAAGGGCCAAGGACAATCAAACAATCTATGCCTTAAAGCAGGAAATATTAAGCTACAAGGAACCAGTCTATGGCTCAAGTAGCTACGATGCCTCGGTACTGCTTAGTGCCTGTACTGCCCTTCACGATGATACCTATCAGAACTATGCTGTCGAGCTTTTAAATAAAAACCGCTACATTTTGATGGCTCAGGTACATGTGGTATCAACCTTATTGTCGCAGTTAAACTTCGTCAGTGAAAAGGATATGAAGGCTATAGAGTATCCAACTACTAACGCAACCTTTACTATCAAAAATACCCAACCAAAGGCACGCTTTGCCACCGTAGTCATCAAATCTAATAATGATGGCTTAGAGGAGCTTGATCAATATTTCCCCTTTAAAGCCACGATGAAGCTTTCGGTCAAGGATAGAAATATAGATTTTTTACGCAAGGTAAACCTGCGCTTAGGAGATGAGGCCTTATTGGTGCTTACGATTGAAGGCGATGAAAATAAACTCAATAATTTAAGACTATATATTCCTGAGATCCCAGGTCTCTCCCTTGAACGTTTTTTAACGGTTAACGAACCACGCTTTCCGCAGCTCCTAGGTCTATACCCAGTGCATCAATTTGAGCAAATAGACAATACCAGTATCATCGGTATTGAATCTAAGCGCTCAAAGCAATTTCGTATTGCCGCGGTTATGCGTGCGACCATGCGCGGTACCTTTATTATTCCTCAGGCTAGGTTAAGCGATGCTGATGGCTATACAGGTATCTTACACGTAGGTCCCATCAGTAGATATTTGACCGTAGAATAGAGACTGATAAATCGATAGTCGCAAGAGCCTGCATAAAAGCAGGCTCTTTAACTACACTTGCAAAGAAATTTTGGCGCTAGGCTAAGGCCTTCATCTCCCTAAAATAGGTAGTTGATGCATTATGAAACACGGGCTCAAAGCCATTGTGCTTTAAGGCAGCCACCACCTCATCTACTGAACGATCATCATTTACGGTCCACTGCTCAAGATATTTACCCTTATGGGCATACCCTCCAGGCTCAGTTGATGATCCTGCAGACACGGCAGTAATTCCAAGAGGAATAATTAGATCCCTAAAAGACGCACTTTCACGAGTTGAGATCGTTAAATCAAGCTCATTGTCAAAGATGCGCCAGGCACAGATAATTTGCACAAGCTTAGCATCGTTAACCACCGTCATCGGCTCAAAGCCACCTGCGGCCGGGCGCAAACGCGGGAATGATATAGACATCTGCGTCTTCCAATAATGCTCACGCATATATAAAAGATGCATAGCAGTAGCGCATAGATCGACTCTAAAATCATATAAGCCCAAAAGCGCGCCAATACCGACCTTATCAATCCCTGCCTGCCCTAGTCTATCTGGAGTCTCCATACGCCAGCGCATGTCAGCCTTCTTTCCTGCCAAATGGACCTTTTTATAATACTCAGGGTGATAGGTCTCCTGATAGACGGATACTGAATCCAAACCTAATTGCTTAAGCTCAGCATAGTCCTCAGTTGCAAGAGGCTGTACCTCCATTTGCAGATAGTCGGCATAATTTTTAACCAAAGGTAGCACTTGCCTAAAATAATCCATGCCTCCACGACGATCGTTCTCGCCTGTTACTAGCAGGATATTTTTATAGCCTAGAGCGTTGATGGCCTCACACTCTTCCTTAATCTCATCTAAAGTGAGCACCACGCGCTTAAACTTATTCATGGCAGAAAAGCCACAATAGGCGCATTTGTTGTTACAAAGATTAGTAAGATAAAGTGGCAGATACATATTGACGCAACGGCCAAAGCGACGACGGGTGATCTGCTCTGACATCACGGCCATCACATCAAGATAGTGCTTACGCGCATTCTCAGAAATTAAGGCAGCAAAATCGTTAAGATCCCTTTTGCCGTTTTTAGCTAAGGCACGCTCCACGTCTTTATCAGTACGCGAGTCAACTAGATCCTTAAAGCTATCAACATCTATTTTTGAAATCTCATCGTAAAAGGACATACTACTGCATAGCCTCCTTTAAAAATGCCTCCATAGGTGAGGTGGGACGAGCAGTTTCATTAACAGCAGCAAGTCCTGCCTCAAAGGCCTCACGCCCTGCCTCCTGCGCTAAATTAAAGGCATGGGCCATAGCGATAGGATCACCTGCGGCTGCAATTGCAGTATTAGCCATCACCGCATCAGCGCCAATTTCTAAGGCCAAGGCACAATCTGAAGGACTACCAACTCCGGCATCAACAATCACCGGCACATGAGATTGTGCGATAATAATTTTGAGCATACCCAAAGTCTCTAAGCCCTTAGCAGAGCCAATAGGAGCGCCTAAGGGCATCACCGCCTGAACTCCGATCTCCTCAAGACGCTTTGCTAGCACCGGATCGGCATTAATATAGGGGAAAACCTTAAAGCCATCTGCACATAAAGCCTTACAGGCCTCAAAGGTCTCCACCGGATCAGGTAGCAGATAACGTACATCTGGGTGGATCTCAACCTTTACCCAATCAGTGCCTAAGGCCTCACGGGCAAGATGGGCTGCAAAAATGGCCTCGCGTGCAGTTTTGGCACCTGAGGTATTTGGCATTAAAGTCACCCCTAAATCCAACAGCGGCTTTACGATATCATCACGCTGTCCCTCCACATCCACACGCTTTACTGCCATAGTTGCAATCTGCGCACCTGATGCGACACAAGCCTTAGTCAATTGCTCAGCTGATGCATACTTACCCGTCCCAATGATCAGGCGATTTGAAAATTCCTTACCTGCTAAAACTAACTTCTGAACCATAACTAACCTCCAGCAACTAAATTAAAGACATCAAGCTTGATGCCATCCTTTAACAAAAATTCATCCCATTTAGATTTAGGCACGATCTCATCATCACAGGCCACAGCTACGCCCTGACTTGTAAGGCCTTGATCTTCTAAAAACTTTTTTAAGCAGGTATCAGGTGCAACTGCTACCTCTTGCCCATTAAACACAATCTCCATTGATGCTCCTTTTGCAAAATTTAAAGAAAATAATCCCCCCATACCATAGCCTCGCAGTTACGGTATTTAGTTAATTATTTGTTATACAATGATTTTTATTAAGCGCTGCCACAGCACTTGCAGTGCTCATCACGCCTTAGACGTATTTTTTTAATTGATCTATTTTTTTGATCGTATAGAAAGAGAGTGCCGAAAATATCCATATTGGCAAAGTAATCCATAGCAAGAGCGGCGGCATTACAGGCCATAGCACCAGCCCAAGGACCTGTGATCCCCTTAAACTCAGGCTTAGCATCCGATCCTGCAAAGCACTGATAGCAGCCAAAGCTTTTGGTACTCTCACTATCTGAAAACTTAAAGGCGCACAGCATACCTAAGGATTCTGCAACTGATGCATGAATGAGATCCTTTTTAAGCTTAAAGCACATGCGCGATGCTAAAAGCCTGGTAGCGATATTGTCAGAGAGATCCATGACTAAATCGCAATCTGCGACGAAAGCTTTAAAGTTATCTTGAGTTACTCTGCCAAAGCATGAAACATCAATGCGCTTATCTAGCTTTAAAAGCTCACGGCGACAGCAGGCACTTTTTTTAAGCCCTATATCCTCTTCACAAAACAAAATCTGCCTATGAAGATTACTATCCTCAATTACATCATCATCGGCCACATTAAAATGCATCACCCCAGATCCTGCGAGCATGTAGATGCACAATCCTCCTAAGCCACCTGAGCCAATTACGGCAATTTTTTTCCCGCTTAAGAGCTCATCTAAGCCTTTATATTGAGGAATTAACCTTTGTCTTTCATAGCGCATAAGGACAGCACTCCCATTGAGCTCCTCTATAAAAAAAGAGGAACCCTTTATATAACAATAAGTTAGATTAAAGGCTACAGCGTATCTTCGCCACCTGGGCCAAAGAGCTCAAGCCAGGTATCACAGGCTACCTTAACATCAGGAGCCTTGGTAACTGCCGATACCACTGCAACCGACTTCACCCCAATTGCAAGCAATTGCTTGGCATTCTCAAGATTTATGCCACCTATAGTGGTATAAGGCATCTTAAGCTTGTTCAAAAGAGCAATTTCGCGTGAGAGCTTCCATAGCCCCTGAGGTTTGGAGGTCATTTCCTTGGTGTTAGTTGGGAAGATGTGCCCTAGAGCAACATAAGATGGCTTTAAGCTTAAGGCCTTCATGATCTCATAAGGACCTGTGGTAGATACACCAAGACGCAATCCTGCCTTCTTGATAATATCCATATCCTTATCTTTTAGATCATCCATGCCCATGTGTACGCCATAGGCTCCGGCCTTGATAGCCAAATCGTAATAGTCATTGATATAAAGTCTGACACCATACTTTTTGGCAATGGCAACTGCACGAACTACTTCATCGTAAAGATCAGGACGCTTTGGATCCTTAATGCGTAGCTGCAAGGTCTTAACCCCGAGCTTGGCACAGCGCTCAATCCAGTCTGAGGAATCAAGCACCACATAAAAGCCTAAATTGTCAGGACAGGCACGGAAGGGCTCACCATCATAGATGGGGAAATGAGATTCACGCACGCTTGGAATATATTGAGGTTGCAGAAAATCCTCATGGTGACCTACCGGAGGTCTTGCGCCTTCTGACTTAATATCAGGAACCTCAATGCCATAGGTTACATAGGTTTTAGCAAGTGTTACGGCATCTTGAACACTATAGCCTGCAGCTAAATTAGCAGCAATTGATGAGGATAAGGCACAGCCACCACCATGAGCACCATCTCCTGCCTTACGCTCATGACTAAAGGTTGCCAAGATTGAAGCTGTCTTTAGAGTATCAGTAGAGGTAGTAGCATCATCAATATGTCCACCCTTTACTAAAACCGCGCAACCATTTACAGCAAATACAGCTGCTAAGGCTTCAGCGCCCTCCTCCTTATAACGCTCCTTGCTCCATCCTGCAAGAGCCAAGGCTTCATTTAAATTAGGCGTGAAGACATCGGTAACCTTTAGAATTCTTGCTAAAGATCCTTTTAAATCAGCACTTTCAAAATCACCTGCAGTTGCGGTAAGCACCGGATCCCATACCACATAGGCATCCTTTAACGGCCCCTCAAGATAATCAAGAATGATATCTAAAAGCGCTTGAGACGCCACAAGACCAATCTTTACTGAGGAGATCTTAGGAAAATCCTCAATTAGGGTATCCAAAGTTTCCTTAAATAAAGCAGGCTCAACGTTTTGCACGGTGCGCACACGCTTTAAGGACTGCACGGTTAAAGCCGTAGGACAAACCAAAGGAAAGCCACCTGCGTCATGTACACTGATACAATCGGCAGTAAGACCTGCACCACCGCCAGAATCTATGCCAGCAATAATTAAGGTTAAGGCCCTATCATGATCGGTGCGTGAGAGCTCGGTAAGCTCTGCTCTTGAAAACTCACCTGTGCTTTTGAACACCAAAATTTCGTCATTAGAACTCATAGGAGCCTCTTATTTACCTAAATACTTCTTGGTGATCGCACGATTTAAACGGATAGGACAGAAGCGCGGACCGCACATGGAACAAAATGAAGGCTCATGACCACAGTTTTCAGGCATCTTACGGGCCCAGACTTCATAGGCGTGCATAGGATCAAAGGATAAGGTGAATTGATCGTACCATCTAAAATCAGCACGAGCTCTTGCCATGGCGCTGTCACGTATGCGGGCATTTGGTAAACCTTTGGCGATGTCGGCTGCATGGGCGGCTAATTTATAGGTAATTAAACCTACCTTTACATCCTCCTCATCAGGCAAAGCCAAATGCTCAGAGGGGGTCACATAGCAAAGCATAGCCGTACCAAAGGCAGCGATCTGTGAGCCACCAATTGCAGAGGTAATATGATCATAGCCAGGAGCAATATCAGTAACCAAAGGTCCTAAGGTATAGAAAGGAGCGTAATTGCAGAATTTTTCCTGCAGTCTTTGATTCTCCTCAATCTTATCCATAGGCACGTGACCAGGGCCTTCGATAAAGCACTGTACACCTGCATCTAAGCAACGAGCGGCGAGCTTACCAATGTTTTCAAGCTCACCGTATTGAGCCTTATCACAGGCATCATCGATACAGCCAGGACGCAGGCCATCACCTAAGGAGAGGGCTACATCATACTCATGACAGATCTCAATTAGTTCATCAAAGTGCTCCCAGGCAAGATTTTCACCATCGGTATGCATCATCACTGAGGCCATGATAGAGCCGCCACGAGAGACTATGCCTAAGGTTCTAGCAGCTGCATGGGGCAAAAGATTAGAGGTAAGACCTGCGTGAATGGTGAAATAGTCAACGCCCTGCTTTGCTTGATCGAGCACAGTCTGTTTAAAGAGATCCCAGGTTAAAGCCTCAGCCTTACCCTCTGCTCTATCAAGAGCTTCATAGACTGGCACCGTACCAATTGGCACGGGTGAATTGCGCAAAATAGCATTACGCAAGCCCATAAGATCATCAATACCAGTTGAGAGATCCATTACGGTATCAGCACCATGCTTTAAGGAGAGCTTTAACTTCTTTAGCTCTTCCTCATAGCCTGAAGAGCAGGAGGAGGCACCAATGTTAGCGTTGACCTTAACCGAATATTTAGCGCCGATGATCATAGGTTCGGCTTCAGGGTGATTGATATTTGATGGAATAACCGCATGGCCTTGTGCCATGGATTTCATTACATCCTCAGGAGTAAAAGCCATATCAGGACCATATTCCTGAGATTCACGGATGGCAGCAAATTCCATCTCCGGAGTAATAATGCCTTCCTTAGCTAAATCAAGCTGAGTTTTACCCTTATGCCCATTCTTATTACGTCCTTCAATCCATTTTGAACGTAATGAGCCTTGATCGCTCCCTTCTACGGTATATACCTTAATCTTTTCGCCATTAGTTAAATTGAGCTCATTGAAAGGGACCTTAATGTCCTCACTTGAGCCTTGAACGAAAATCTGTTGGATATTGGGCTGATAACCCTGAGTTTTTGCAGGAGTATTTTGATCTGACATTCCGGATGCTTCCTAAAATTGACAGTTGCCTGTTCTAATTAATATTCATGCATGCCGGGATCTTGTTGCCTACGCAGGTATTAACCTGATCAGGTCGTTCGGATTCTGTATTTACAGTCTCAGCCCTGAGGCACTCCGACAAGCTGACGTAATTATTACGCTTTAACAGGTTCAATACAAGTAGAAAAATGAGAGTTAGATCAGATAATTTGGAAAGACAGCTTAACGATGCTTGTATATGGCTGTGACTAAAAATAGCAGTGTCGTGATTTTAACGATTTATAGAATATAGTTAGCATGCTATCTCACAGACAGTCTGCACGCAAATCACTCATGCTTGCACCATCGCAAAGGCTTATAGAGGACACCAGCAAAATGGAGAGACTTTATATCAGCTACCTTATAGAAAGCATCAACAAGTTATATCATATATGAGCTATTAAACTTTCTAGAAAGCTTTGTAATTATGACGTAGCTCAGTGTTTATTGGCTCTAAAATGCAAGGAGTATCATTGCTTGATAGTAATGCTATTCTTCCTTGCAATCTCCAGTAATTCATCTATTGAAAAGTGTAGCACCTTACTTAATAAGTCAAGTGAAGCACCATTTTTCATCAAGGATACGGCTGCTTTATAATGCTCCTTTTCACGACCTAGTTTATACCCTTCTTTATACCCTTTTTTAAACTCTTCTTTATATGCCTCATACTTTGCATACTCTATCTCAGAGTTATATGTACGTTTAGCTATTTCATCAAACTCATGCCGCAAACGTCTGATAGAATCTTCAGAGAAGATCATGCTACTCTTAACTGCATTTGGCTTGGCAACATCACTCATGCAATTTTCTCTTTCACATTGGCCTTCACAAAAATCAACCTCGACAGCGATGTTATTCTTTTTTGCAAGCTCGAGAAGCTTCTCTCTACTAATTCCTAATGACTTAATAATTAAATCAAAACTGGCGCCATTTTTCATTAAGGATATAGCATTTTTAGAGCGTTCCTTTTCACTACCTTCTTCAAGCCCTTCACATTTTGCATCATATATTGCGGTGTTATATGTACGTTTAGCTATTTCATCAAACTCTTGACGCAAACGTCTGATAGAATCTTCGGAGAAGATCATGCTACTCTTAACTACACTTGGCTTGGCAACATCACTCATGCAATTTTCCCCTTCTTATCGATTTTCACAAAAATCATACCTCGATAGCAAGGTTATTCATTTTTGCGATCTCGATAAGCTTCTCTCTACTAAGTCCTACAGACTTAATAATTAAATCAAAACTGGCGCCATTTTTCATCAAGGATATAGCAATTTTAGAGCGTTCCTTTTCACCACCTTCTGCAAGACCTTTTGCAAGGCCTTCTTCAAGCCCCTCTTCACGACCTTCTTCTCGACCTTCTTCTCGACCTTCTTCTCGACCTTCTTCACGCCCCTCACATCTTGCATCATATATTGCGGTGTTATATGTACGTTTAGCTATTTCATCAAACTCATGCTGCAAGCGCTGGATTGACTCGCTAGAGAATATCTTGCTAATGTTAATTGCA
The DNA here is from genome assembly GCA_963639245.1 of Bacteroidaceae bacterium. GTDB lineage: Bacteria > Pseudomonadota > Gammaproteobacteria > Enterobacterales > Succinivibrionaceae > Succinivibrio. The sequence continues at coordinate 6,236 of CAVHVI010000010.1, read as the reverse complement.
TCTGACATTGCCACATCATTCATAGCTAATTTCTCCTTCACACTTAAAGGGATCCTTGGATTTAAAAAACTCAGCCACTTTTCCATTCTGGTCATGTTTTCATGAAGCTGAATTTTCGGTATCTCAATGAATACTAATCTTAAATCATCGCAAAGTCTTTTATCTGGATTTTCAAGATGAAGACTTGCAAGATGATAAAAATTTGCACGATCTTTAAAATATACAAAATTTAGAATGTTTATGCAGATCACCGGTGCAAGCTTGCGGTAATTTTCCCCGCTCTTCAACTGCTCTTTATAACTGGTACACCAGTAATCAAGACTTCTTCGCACTATATTGTGCTCGTTAAGTCTTTGCATTTCGATGTTAACATACTCACCAGAATCCAAGACGCAATAAACATCCAAGCGACAAATTTTTCCTTCACTACTTTCTGCGATGGTTTCTGTAGGCAGAAAGCTCAGATCGGTTATGCTGTGCTGGAGTTCATCTTCAAGAAGCGCATTTAAAAGGGCAATAGTTCGATTTTTTCCTTCGTTACGCGCAAATAGATGTTTAAATAGCGCATCACCAGCCGTGTCTAAATATTCATCATCAGTTGGGGCTAAATATTTATCATCTTTACTTAAATGATTACCACATTTGGCCATCTAATGTCCTATTGTGAGAATGTTTAACACCTAAACTTTAACATTTTACCTAACATATTAATAAAAAAGGATAAACGTTTCAATAACTATTTATCCATGATAAAAAATATTTTTGATACAGTAACCTAAAAGTTACTTAAACTTCATAAGCTAAATACTAATGCTGATATCAATTACCGTGCGCAGTTCCAGCATTGTCTTGTCCAAATCTAAGGCTTATAAAAAAATCACTTACTCTTAAGCGTATTAAGAATTTCACCACCAAGCTTAAGACAGCCCTCCTCATCGCTTTCAGATCCTGCAATAAGACCTGCATTATATAAATGATGATTGGTATTAAACTGCACTACCTGAGCCTTATGTTTTCCCCCCTCAAGCTTGAAAACATAATTCTTTTCAATAGCCTTAAATTCAACAACTTTAGTAAGCTTGGCATCCTCATCTGCAACAATATCCACCTGATACTGCAACAAAAGCTGCTCAATATACTTATCAAAGGCTATGACATCGGCATTAAAGCTATCCTTAGGCTGAGCAATCCCCGTGCTATCAATTCTTATGCCACAGCCATCCTTTGATACCGCTGTAAACAAGGTACCAGGCTGTCCCTCAGGATTAGGACTGCCACGAGAGAATTCCCAATCGTCAGGAAGCTCAATGCTATCGCCCTCATACATATGCACAACCCGCGCTTGAGCATGAGAGGTAACAGCTAGACTTACGCTTAGAAAAAGCGTCGATATTAAGAAGGATGCTGAAAGCTTCATTTTGAGAAAATCCAAGAAAACCTTTGAGTAAAGGCATTTTAGCAAGCTAAAATTAAAAAAAATCCTGCCACGAAGACAGGATTTCAAATTTGTGATCAACTCTTATTTAGCACGAGTTTTTTTAATAGCCTTAACAATAAGAGGGCTACACCACAGCAATACGGTAATTGCACCTAAGGTTGCTGAAATTGGACGACTAAAGAAGGATAGCGGATCCCATTCAGATTTAATCATAGACTGCATGAAGGTATTTTCCAGCATATGACCTAAAACTAAGCCTAAAATAGCGGGAGCTACAGGGATCTTGTTGGAGATCATGAAGTAAGCTGCGATACCAAAGCCTAACATGCAGGTAATATCGAAGGTGTCATTGTTAATTGCATAGGCACCAACCATGCAGAAGCCTAAGATAATAGGATTTAAGATCTTAGGAGAGACTCTCATGATCTGGGTTGAAAGTCTAATTGCAATATAGCCTAGAGGCAACAAGAGCAGATTTGCCAAAATAAATACGCAGTAAATAGCGTAGAGGAAATCTCCATGCTCAGTAAACAATGAAGGCCCCGGCTCCAAGCCCTTCATAAAGAGCACACCAATAATAATAGCAGTTAAGGAATCACCAGGAATACCAAAGACTAATGCAGGAATGAAGGCACCAGAAATAGCCGCATTGTTCGCAGTAGTGGCATTGGCAATAGCCTCGGTTGAACCATTACCATACTCATCAGGCTTCTTTGAAAAACGCTTACCTACGCCATAGCAGATCCATGCGGCGATATCACCACCAGCACCAGGCAAAATACCAATAATGCAGCCAATGATCTGGGAGCGGAGGATCTGGAACTTAAGCTTCTTAATAATTCCACCTAAGCCATGGAATACGTTAGTGGTAAATTTAACCATTTGCGCATTATGAGCCTCTTTCTTGGAGACATTACCAAAGACCTCAGCTAGACCAAACATACCGATCATGGCCGGAATAAAGGAGAAGCCCTCAAGCAGACTTAAATTACCAAAGGTAAAGCGCGGAAAACCTAGAGTGATGTCAGAGCCTACACAAGTGAGTAAGAGGCCAATCATCAAGGAGATCACACCTCTTAGAGGGGAACCACCTGAAATTAGAACGGCACAGGATAGACCTAAGACTGCTAGCCAGAAGAACTCAAAGGATGAAAACTGTAATGCAACCTCAGCCAAAATGGGGGCTGCGCATAACAGCACAATTGAACCAAAGAGACCGCCTAAGACAGATAAAACTAGATCAATACCTAATACCACGGAGGCCTTACCCTGCTTTGCTAAGGCAAAGGAGTCATTGCAGTAGGCTGCAGAGGATGGCGTACCTGGTATATGTAGCAGGGTACCAGGCAAATCTCCTGAGAAGATGGCCATTGCTGACATGGTAATAATGGATGCAACAGCCGGAACTGGATCCATATAGAAGGTAATAGGCACCAAAAGTGCAACTGCCATAGTAGCAGTCAAGCCTGGCATAGCACCGATAAAGAGACCATAAAAGCCTGATAGCACTACCACCATCAGCACATAGGGATCGAGAACGAGCGCCGCACCCTGAGCTAATAAATCAAATGAAAACATGCCAAAGTCTCCTTAGAAATACAGAAGCCCTTCGGGCAGTGGGACCAAAAGTCCCTTTGAGAAAATAAGATAGATCACTACTGTTGCAATTGGAGCTGTAACTAGGATCACCCACGGCTTGTTTTTAAGCATGGCCAGCATTACTGCAATGACGATGAACATGCAAATTAAGAAGCCTAAATAGTCAGAGCACTCAATGTAGAAGATCACCATTGCGATCACGATGAGGATATTCAACGCTCCTGCAGAGGATAGCTCCTTATTTAAAACAAATAGCTTTTCGCCTTTTAGATGTTTTAGTCCCTTAATGGACATTACTACACCGCAGCCAAAGAAAATAATGGATAAGGCACATGGATATAGCCAAGCACCTGGCTTGCCGTCATTTTGATCAGGGAATTCCTTAGCTACCATAAAAATAGCCAAGGCCGCGATCGCAATGATCATACCTAGCAGGAAATCATGAATTTTCATAATAGTAATCTTGTTCTTTGTACAGACAATTAGGCCGTCTTCGGATAGGAGTAAGACGGCCTACATAATGATCAGAACTTACTTAGCAAGTCCAAGAGCCTTCAAGGTCTTGCCTAAGTTGGTATCTGAATTCTCCATGTACTTGAAGAAATCCTCACCCTCGAGAACCTTGATACCAAAGCCACGATCTTCCATGAACTTCTTGTATGAAGGATCCTCGATAGCTTTCTTAATAGCATTTAAGAGGATAGTACGACGCTCCTCAGGAACTCCCTTAGGAAGGCCGAGACCACGCCAAGTACCAACCTGAATATCAGAGCCTAACTCCTTAGCGGTAGGAATATCAGGGAACTTAGGATCACGCTTGTCGGACATAACTGCAAGACCAATGGCTTTACCAGTCTTGTACATGGTTGCAGATTCAGCAACTGAGGTGAAGCAGGCATCGATACCACCTGCTGCCATTTCCTTATAGGCCTCAGCAGAGCCTGAGGTAGGAATATAGGTAATAGCATCAACAGGAAGACCTACAGCCTCAAGCCACAAGCCCATAGCTACGTGCCAAATGCCACCAACAGAAGTTGCACCACCACGAACCTTGCCAGGATTATCCTTTAGATATTTGATGAATTCATCATAGGTCTTGTAGGAGGCAGTTGAGCTGATGGTAACAGTTGCAGGATCCTCATTCATAAGGAGCAGAGGATCAAAGTCCTTATAGGAAACAGTAACTTCAGGAGTGATCCAGTGGTCCATAGCAAGCTCTGCAGTCAACTGACCAAAGGTATAGCCATCAGGCTTAGAACGAGCCAAAGCAGACCAACCTACAGCACCGCCGCCGCCAGTCTTATTTACAACCTTAATAGGCTGGCCCAAATCCTTCTCCATAAGACCTGCGATATAACGCACCTGAGCATCAGAGCCACCACCTGCACCCCATGAGCAGATCAAAGTCAATGCATGGGTCGGGAACTTATCTGCAGCCTGAGAAGGTGCAACAGCGCTCACTGCTAAAATTGCAGCTGCAGCAGCAGCCATCAATGTTTTCTTCATGAGATTACTCCTTGATGTTTTGGAATTATTACGCCCTAATTAATTTTAATATTAGTATTCGGCAGGAATGCATTAGCAATCCTTTGCGTTTGCAAGTATGTTAGCGAAAATTAATTTCCATTTTTGCAAAGTGGATAACGTTTTTTTGCATTTAACTGAACAAATTAATGAAATTTTGATCAAGTGCACAATGTAGCACGGTATCATTCTCTTGCGTAAAATTGGGATCGTGCCACTTTTTGTGTAATAAGGAGGGATAAAAGATGAATTGGTACTTTTGTTCAGATTTTTTAAAGGTGCAATTTTTGGCACCTTTAAGTAGTTAATCAGAGAAATTCAACCGCCTTAAATTCAAATCCTGCAAAAACCGCTGTAAGCTTTTTTAAATTAGGAATGTTGGCTATATTGTCTGCGCTACTATAACGTTCAAGTTGTCTCTTAGCAGCCGTTATAGCTTTGGCCATGCTTTCATCATCAGCATGCGTTTTTTTAAGGTACTTAAGCTCGAGTAAATATGATGGCCATTGCTCATTTTTAGCGCGCATCACCAAGTCTGCATAGCCCTCACCATTGCCAAAGGCCTCCTCCTCAGCATGTACCTCATAACCATCACAAAAGAACATGATAGCTAAAAGCGCCGTCTGCAGATTGCTCTCATCAAAATGAGCTGCGGTATGCAAGCCACTATTTTTCTTTAATTTCTCACTAGCGATTCTTAAAAGACGCTCGATATCACCGTGTCTTAAGCCTCTAAAGGCTTCGGTAAAATCTGAGCTTGTTAGGCTAATTGCATCAATTCCTGCTAGATATACTAGGTAATATTTAAAAAATTGCGTACAAACAGTTCTATTAGGCACTCTAAAAGATAAATCATCATCAGCATAGGTTAAATAGCCAAGGTATAACATAGCCGCAATTAAATCACCATTATTAAGCTTCTCCTGAGAATTAAGATTGATGACCTCTGGTAATTCGTCTATGCTAATCACCTCATTTTGCAAAGCCTTAGTAACGACCTCCTTTACAAAATCCAAATTACCTAGCTTTAAGATGCCATGGATTTTTGAGAGATCCTGTGAAAAACTAGGATCTAGAAGATGTCTTGGCTCACGATTTCTGGACCTAAGCTGTCCTAAATAATAAAGACACATTGAAGCATTAAACACACGCTCTTCGCTATCAATGCTAAAGCAATAGCCATCATAAAGCTCCTGCATGCGTGCAAAAACTTCATCTACACTATGGCCATATTTTTCTAAATCTAAAACCTCTGGAATTAAGGTCTTAAGCTCGGCATGGGTAAAGCCAAATAAGGAGGCAAACTCTGGGCGAGAATCAATTTTATCAGCTATGTTAAAGCCTGAGGTCATGGAGTCTAAGGATATAGAGGTAACTCCTGTAATAAATACCCTTTCAACTACTCTAGCATCACAAGCACCCTTTAATACTGTATAAAAATCCTTAAGAAAGCCCTCAGATCTAGTTATATCCTTAAAGCTATCCTTATCATTTGCTAAAAGCTCGTTCGTAAATTGATCATACTCATCGATGATCACATAGATATTATGCAATTGAGCTTTTTCTACACATGATAGAAAATTTTTAAAAAGTGCTACTGGTGATAAACATCCTTGTGAAGATAAAACCTGTTTATCTATTACTGGATATCTAACTAGAAAATTATTAATTGAAT
>CAVHVI010000009.1:0-30879 GCA_963639245.1 Bacteroidaceae bacterium | reverse complement strand
CACATCTTCTGAAGTCTCCGTAAACAGAGCTTCGCAATTCTGCTCTTTCAATAGTGAAATCAGAAGATCATACTTATGCTCAATATTAACGATATAACATAAATTCTGCAAAAGATCCTTACGCGCCTAAGCGCCCTCGTGGACGTTCTAGAAAAGACGGCTCTGATCCTAAGAATAGTATCGATCAGAAGACTAGGATCTATAGTGAATATGGCTAAGTCTTTAGGTATTGCTCTCTTTTAATATCCCTGCAAAAAGTAAGGTGGTAGCTCAAGTCTTCTACAAGCTACCGCCTCATATATATTAAGAATTTAGGCTCAAAGCCCAAAGGATAGCGCTCCACCATCCACCGGAAAATCGCGACCGGTGATGTATTTGGCCCGCTCGCATAATAAGAACTGTGCCATCGCCGCCAGATCTTCAGTATCGCCAAAGCTCTTCATAGGGATACGATGCATGATGCGTTGCATCCGCTCCTCATCGATGATCCTTTGATTAAGCTCTGAGGGGAACCATCCTGGCGCTATTGAATTTACATTGATGTTATCTTGCACCCACTCCATGGCCAATGCGCGTGTAAGTCCGAGCACTCCTGCCTTGCTTGCACAATAGGGAACTACCTGCTCAAATCCCATATGTGCGGCCATACTGGAGATATTGATGATCCTTCCCTTAAATTTTGAGCGCTTAAGGTAGGGGAAGCTTAGTGTACAGCAGCGAAACATGGCCTCAAGATTTAAGCTTACTACCTTGTGGAAATCCTCAAGGCTCATTTCCTCTGCCCGCTTTTTAATTGAGCAACCAGCGTTATTTATAAGATAGTCGATGCCGTACTTGGAGCCTATCCTGGCAATTGTTTCCTGTAGCGCTTGATCATCAGTGATATCGCACTGAATGTGGGTTACACAGTCATGCTTGAAGCCATCTGAGGCTTCCCCACGACGACTTAGGGCAAAGACGAAGGCTCCTTCATTGGCAAAGCGATGCACCATGGCAAGACCAATACCACTTGAGCCTCCAGTGATGATGCCGATCATGCCTTTAATTGATAGATCGTCCATATCCAGATCCTGCTTGATTAGATTTCCAACAGTGCATCCTGCTTAAAGTAAAAGCCCCAGCCAGCTCCATCTCTTGGATAAGCAAAGCCGTTTTCAATATGCATGGTGTTATCGATAATGCCATCGATCCAATCAAAGGATTCTGCTCCATAGGGATGCTTGATGGTGCAGAGTAGGGGAACATCGTAGTCCTTGTAGTAGTGAGGGAGTACCGGCAAGCTATAGCTTTCTGCAAGGTGAGCAGAATCGCGCCAACCCTCAACACCTCCTAGACGGATGAGATCTGGTTGCCACAGATCCAAGGCATTTCTTGCAATAAGAGCCTTTAGCGCTTCGATATTGTATTCACGCTCTCCCATAGCAAGGGCAATGCCACATTTATTGCGTAAGAGCTCGTAGGCTGCAAAGTCTGTGTGATCTACAGGCTCCTCAAACCAGTTGATACCAATGTCGCGGGCTTTTTCTGAAAGCTCCAAGGCCTCAGTAACCTTCATACCCTGATTGGCATCCATCATGATCTTAACGCTAGAGCCCAAAGCTTCACGGCAGGCCTTGAGGCGATGTAGATCGTTTTCAATACTCCCTGAGCCTACCTTAATTTTTACAGCAGTAAAGCCACGCTTTTTGTAATCAGTAACCTCAGCTACCAACTCCTCCTCTGAATAAGAGATCCAACCTCCTGATCCGTAGACGGGGATCTTGCTGTGATTGGTGCCTAAAAGTTTCCATATAGGAGTATTGAGTTCATGCCCCCAGCAATCCCACAGCGCAACATTTAATGCAGCCCCAGCGCAGGCATTGATACCTTCCTTACCAAAATATTCAGATTGAGCCTCCCAATCCTGGCGGATCTTAACAGTCTCATTGATGTGGTAATTAGAGGCTAAAACAAAGTCCTTAAGATCATGTAGCGCGCCACGGATGGCATTTGGTGAATAGTGGAAGGAGAGCAGATAGCCTTGTCCTTTAGAGCCTGAGGCACTTATCACCTCCACTATAAAAAAGGCGATCTCACTTATCTGATGGGTGGAATCTGCAATGGGACGTGAAAGCTTGGATACTGCGCGGTAGAGATTTATCTCCTTGATAGCCAACTTATCCATTTTTAACTCCTGTTATTTGTTTGAATTAGATTTGAACTCGCCTTTTTTAAAGGCGTTTAAGGTATGCTCCTTGGATCCTTCAAGATGAGCAATGACGGCTTTTTTGATGCGTTTTTCTTTTTGGGAGAGCAGAGCCTCAATAAGCTCTAGATGCTCAGGGATGGAAATAGGCTCGGAGACTAAGCGGCGTAGACGGCGATTGTGATCGTAGACCATCTGCAAGGAGCGCTTGATAAAGCGATTGTGGGTATAGCTTAGCAAGGTATCATGCAGCTCATCATCAAGCTCTATATAGTAGTTACGGTATTGCTCGTAATCTTTGCTGTGCTTTAAAAAACGCTTCTTAAAATCCTCAAGCACTCTTGGATCAATGGCTTTTGAGGCTTCGATATAGGCTTGAGTTTCATTTAATAGGCGCGTTTCGTACATCTCCTCAAGAAGATCTAGGGACAACTCACTGACTATAGTCCCGCGATTTGGGTAGATGTAGATAAAGCCTAATTCCTGAAGCTTAAGTAAAGCCTCTCTTACCGGAGTGCGACTTGTTTGAAGCTTTGCTTGAATATCCTTCTCTGAGATAGAGGAGAGCGGAGCTAGTTCTCCACTTATGATGCGCTCTTTTAGATATTCAAAGGCTAGATCTGATTTTTGTGCCATTGTCCGCTCCTGTATACAACCGATATATCAGTTATATATCACTAGTGAGCAGAGGACAAAGCATAAAGCTTTAAAATGTGAGCCTTAATACATTCTGCAGATCAAAAAAAACTCCGCATTGCTGCGGAGTTAGGAACCTTAACTGTAAGCTAAGGACAATACGCTAGATGATTCGATTAGAGGCCTAAGACGTTCTTGATGGTGTAGAACACGTCAGACTGATCGGTAAGACCCATGACGTTGATAGCACCAGGACCGTAGGCGGCGATACGAAGCTGAGCACCAGTGTGGCCGGTATCATTAACATCGTTGGAGTTGCCATAGGAGATTGCCATAGGAACACCATCAGCAGTCATAACAGACTGAGTAAAGCCAGGGCCTTCAGCATTAGGATAGACGATCTGAGTTGAGTGAGCGTGATCGGCAGTCACGATAACCAAGGTCTCGCCATCCTTCTGAGCAAAGTCGAGAGCAGCTCTTACAGCCTCATCAAGCTGTACGGTCTCACCAAACTGAGCGCAAGGAGTGGAGGCGTGAGCCTGCTTATCAATACATGCAGATTCAACCTGGAGGAAGAAGCCGTTCTCATTGGTAGAGAGCAACTCAATTGCCTTCTTAGTCATATCAGCCAACAAAGGCTCATCGTCAGAATGCTTAGGATTGACTTCGCACTTAACAGGATCCTTGTCGAGGTTGCCACGAACGGTAGCCTGAGGTCCCATTAAAACGGTATCCATATTGCCCTCATGGAACAAACCTAAGAGAGGCTGATCCTGATTGGCGCTCTTAACAGCAGCTAATTCTTTGGCAGTGGTGACTACGTTGAAGTTCTCTGCCTTAGCCTGCTCAAGTAAGGTCTTGCCAGCATATTTACCGCCAACAGCAGTTTCCTTGAAGGTCTTCATACCACCGCCTAAGGTTACATCAGGACGGGTAGTGATCAACTGCTCAGTGATGGAGCCTAAGCCACCCTTTTCAAGCAAATTGGTAGGGCACTTTTCAGCAGTCTTGGTAGGGCCGTAGCACTTTCTCTGGGTTACGTGAGCGATCTGAGCTGCAGGAGTTGCGTCCTGAATTTCAGAGGTGGTTACGTCACCAGTTGCCTTGCCAGCTTTCTTAGCAAGCTCAAGGAGAGTGGTAACAGGCTTGCCGTTTACGTCAACGCCGATAGCACCATTGTAGGACTTAGTACCAGTTGACCAAGAGGTAGCAGATGCTGCAGAGTCAGTTACATAGTCAGGCTTTTGGGTATCCTTGCTTAAGGAGTAGTGAGTGTATTGACCTGCAAAAGGAAGAGCATCAAGACCTGGGAACATGCCGCCAGCACCGTGAGCGAAGTTACGAGCTGCAGTGATTTCAGAATCGCCCATGCCGTCGCCGATGATGAGGATGACGTTCTTAGCATGCTTCTTAGATGCTAATTCAAACTGAGCCTTGTACATCTCAGCCATGTCACCATGAATACGGGTTGCGCCGCCAGTTACGGTGATGTCGCCATTAGCATTACGATTATAGACATCATCAGCAGCGAAGGCAGAGCTAGCAACAGTCATGCCGATCACTGCGGCAATAGCGGTAATGGTGTGTTTACGCATTTCTTCTTTTCTCCGAGTTAAACACAATTTCATTTCTTTTGTTGAGTGCAGAATAAAGAAGACGTGTAAAAATCCTAGTGTCAGATTGTTAAATGAAGGTAAAACTAAGGAAGGTCTAAGAAAAAGCAAAGAAAAAGGGGAGTACGCATACTTCCCCTTAAGATAGGTATATAGATGTAAATTGCTACTATGAAATAAAGCCTGAAACTAGGATCACAAAGATCAATGCCGGGCAAATAAAGCGCAGTAGCACGATAAAGATATGAACGGGCTTGAAGGTTACGGTCATATGAGAGGTGAGCTCCACCCATAGTTTATGAGTAGAGAGCTTCCAGCCTACGAACAAGCACACCATAATGCCAGAGATAGGTAGCATCAGCTTGGTAGTTAAGGTATCAAGGAAATCAAAGAGATTGAGACCAATGATGGTGTAATCGCTTAATACTCCCATAGATAGAGAGCAGAAAATTCCTAGGAAAATGATAAGTGAGGTCACAATGCGAGCTGACTTGTGACGGGAGAAATTGAAGGTCTCAGCAGTCCAAGCAGTTACCACCTCGTGCAAGAAGATAACTGAGGTTAATGATGCGAGCAGTAGTAGGGCATAAAAGAGCACGGGCACTAACCACATTAAGAAGGTAGATCCCTGCAAGGCATTATTAAATACATTAGGAAGTGCAATAAATACTAAGGACGCACCTGCCTGAGGCTCAACACCCTGTACAGAGAACACTGCCGGGAAGATAACTAAGCCTGCAATGATGGCTACCATGGTATCCATGAGTGCAACTGTGAGCGCATTTTTAGAGAGATTGGCCTCACGTCTAAAATAAGATGCGTAGGTCACAATACCCATACCTAAGGATAGGGAGTAGAAGCATTGTGAAAGTGCGGCAAGCACCGTTGAGGGATGCACCTCATCAAAGTTTGGTTTTAAGATAAACTCCAAGCCCTTGCTAGCACCTGGCATGTTCATGGCACAGATCATGAGTACCACCAAGATGATAAACAAGGCGGGCATGAAGATCTTAGAGGTATTTTCAATACCATTTCTAACGCCACGAGTGATGACAAAGTAGGAAATGCCAATGGTTCCAAGTAAGCAGATCACCGGCTTATAGGGATCGCTTACAAAGTTTAGGAAGTTATCGGTGAAAGCACCTTCATTTCCGGCAGCAACTTCTGCGGAGATGGTGACAAAGTTTCCGGCAAGGGCGTCATAGAAGTAGCATAGCACCCATCCAGCAACTACGTTGTAGTAGCAGATAATAAGGAAGGAAATAAGCACGGCCCAAGGTCCTACATATTTCCATTTGGTGCCTGGTGCTAATATGCCGTAAGCACTACCGACGTTAGCGCGCGCGTGACGACCAACGACGAATTCGGCGATCATGATCGGCAGACCAAAGAGTAGCACACATACTAAATAGATGATGATGAAGGCACCACCACCATTTTGGCCAGCTTCCATTGGAAAGCGCCAAATATTTCCCAAGCCTACAGCAGATCCTGCAGCTGCAAGCACACCACCTAATTTGGTGGCAAAACCTATTCTGGAATTTGACATTGATTACCTGTTGTAAAAATTTTCTGGTTATAAAGAGCAAGAGGCTCTTTTAAAGTGGGGGTATTATAAAGGAGAGATAGGCAAAGCCTAAGAAAAAGATCGGCATAAGGATGCCGATCTCATATTTTTGTGAGCAGAATTTATTTTTTTGTGAGTAGATCTTTGCTTAAAGCCCTAATTCGGGGCGGATCATTTCACACCACTGAGCAATGCGCTCGTCGGTAAGATCTGCTTGATTGTCCTCATCGATGGCCAAACCCACAAAATGATCCTCATCTAAAAGCGGAAGGGGACTAGTGAAGTCATAGCCATCAGTTGGCCAGAAGCCAACAAACTTAGCTCCGCGGAAGGAGAAGGTCTCATAGAGCATACCCATACCATCTAAGAAGGTATCAGGATAGCCAATCTGATCACCTGTGCCAAATAGAGCCACAGTCTTTCCTGTGAAGTCCATCTCCTGAAGTTTGGGCATGAAGGCGTCCCAATCCTCTTGAAGCTCACCTATACTCCATGTGGAGGTACCGATGATGAGCTTGTCATAATCGGCCATTTGCTCACCACCTTCGGAGATGTTGTACAGGTCGATCTTATCCTCACCCAAGGCATGGGCAATTTTTTCTGCAACAATCTTTGTTACACCGGTATAAGTACCGTAAAAAAGTGCAATTTTGTTCATATTTCGCAAGCGCTTACGGAATGGTTCCTACTGTTATTAATTATATATGAGATTTCATTCACAAATGTGGGATTGATCATGGAATATGCATTGATAATTTTACTTACTTATGTTTTTATTCTGTTTTTAAGTTAGCAATGACTAAATGCTATCAATTGCTAGCGTTTACGGAAATATATACAAACTGAAATTGTTTATCATTATACAAGTTGAATGAAAGCTTAACTTTACTAACGTATTGAATAATAAGACTTTATTATTTTTGTAAATAATACTTGTAAAGAAAAAATCTTGTATATAAAATGAGTTCGTAAGTTAAGACAAATTTATGAAAACTGAATGGAGTTACTCGATATGGCACTTCCTGATATCCAAGCGATGATGACGGAGCTTCCCGATGGCAAATCAGGAGAAAACTGTGAGTATGACTCCTTATATATGGAGCTTGAAGAGTTAGCCATCCCTGTTGCTGATCAGGAAATGGGTGATTCTGTTACCGAAGGTCGCGATGCTGACTTTAGAAAGCTACAAAAATCCTGCGAGGAGCTGTGGAATAAAACTCGCGATCTGAGAGTTGCTGCCTACCTTTCTATTGCATCCTTCTGTAATAACGGTTTAAAGGGCTTAGAGCAGGGCTTAGAGCTCATCGATTATCTGCTCTCTAACATGTGGGATGAGGTTTGGCCTCAGCTTGATCCTGATGATGATAATGATCCCACTGAGCGTATTAACTCCTTATCTATGCTCTCTCCTAAGAGCGGAGCCTTCTCTGATCCTATTCAGTTTATGAATCATTTCCGTCAGGTGAAGCTTTGTGAGGGCTTGCCTTATAGCCTAAGAGATTATCTAATCTTGCAGGGCATATTAGATGGCGGTGAAAACTATGATGTCGATCCAGTGCTAATGCAGGGACAATTGCGCAATGCACCTTATGAAAGTATGCTTAGTGCACAAAATTCGACAAATCATGTAATAGAGCTTGTAAATAAGATCACCGACGAGTTTAATGATAAGGCTGGGCAAAACGGTTATTTGAGCATGGACTCATTGCTTGCCGAGCTTAAGCATCTAAAGAAGTTCTATGATGCCTATGTTCAAGCTCCGGCAAATGATGAAGAAAGTGTGCAAGAGACTGAGGAGCAGGGCAGTGGTGAGGTTGCTGAAAATGCAGGCACTACGGTAGCAGTTGCTCGTCCTCAAGCTGTTGCAACTATCAAAGCTACAGATGTACGTTCGATTGTTGTTGCCAATCGTATCGATGCATTATTGCTTATTCGTAAGTGCTCTGATTATTTTGCTAAGGCTGAGCCTACAAGCCCCTTGCCATATCTATTGCAGCGAGCTTTACGCATGGCCGATATGAATTTTGTGGACATTTTGGCTGAAATTGATCAAAATTCACTTGAAAAGGTTAAAGAGCAGCTAGGTGTGTTACCTTCTGCAGATGAATAATTTGTAAACAAAGGGAAATAACTTATGGCAAATAATAGCTCTCAGAAATTTATTGCGAAGAATCGCGCACCGCGAGTTCAAGTTGAATATGACGTAGAACTCTATGGTGCAGAGAAGAAGGTCAACCTTCCCTTTGTAATGGGGGTTATGTCCGATCTGTCAGGTAAGCCTGCAGAGCCTCTTCCTCGTGTTGAGGAGCGCAAGTTTGTGGATATCGACGCCGAGAATTTCGATGATCGTATGAAGAGCATGAAGCCTCGTGTCGCTTTCCAGGTACCTAACGTATTGACTGGCGAGGGTAATATCTCTGTTGATATGACCTTTGATAGCATGGAAGATTTCTCACCTGATAAGGTTGCTGAAAAGGTTGATGGCGTTAAGCAGTTGCTTGAGGCCCGTAAACAGCTTGCTAACCTCTTAAGCTACATGGACGGTAAGACTGGCGCTGAAGAGCTCATCCAGAAGTTACTTGAAGATCCTGCCTTGCTCAAGACCTTATCTGCTCAGGCAAAACAGGAAGCTCAAGCAGTTGTAGCTGAAGACAAGAAAGACGAGGAGTAAAAAATGGCCGAAGAGTTAAAGCAAGAACAACTAGCTGCTCAAGAGACCTCAATGGAGCTGTCTGATTTTGACAAGCTCCTAAATGAAGAATTCAAGCCTAAGTCAGAAGAAGCTGATTTAGCTGTTAAGGGTGCTGTTAGAACCCTAGTTGGTCAGGCCTTAGAGCATGCCAATTTGGTAAGTGGCAATGCTGTTAAGACCATTGAGGGCATCATCTCTGAGCTTGATAAGAAGCTCAGCGCTCAGGTTAATGAAATCATTCACCACAAGGATTATGAGGCCTTAGAGAGCTCTTGGCGTGGTTTGAACTATTTGGTTACCAACACTGATACCTCTACCTCCATGAAGATCCGTGTGCTGAACATCAGCAAGAAGGATATTCAGAAGACCTTAAAGAAGTTTAAGGGTACTTCATGGGATCAGAGCCCTCTATTTAAGGATCTGTATGAAGAAGAGTACGGCAGTGCTGGTGGTGAGCCTTATGGCGCTATCATCGGTGACTACTACTTCAACCAGACTGCTCCTGATTTGGAAATCTTAAGAGGTTTGTCTCAGATTTCTGCAGCATCTCATGCTCCTTTCATCAGCGCAGCTGATCCTTCAATGTTGAACCTAGAGTCCTGGCAGGATCTATCCAATCCTCGTGATTTGACCAAGATCTTCTCAACTCCTGAGTATGCTGGTTGGCGTTCTTTCAGAGAGTCTGAGGACAGCCGTTATGTTGCTTTGACCTTACCTCGCGTATTAAGCCGTGTTCCTTATGGCGCTACTACTTCTCCTGTTGAAGGTTTCAACTTTGAAGAAGATACCGCAGGTGGCAACTCCGATCGTTACGTTTGGATGAATGCAGCTTACGCTATGGGTGCTAACATTAACCGTTCATTCACCGATTATGGTTGGTGTGCTCACATCCGTGGTGTTGAGTCTGGTGGTATGGTTCAGAACCTTCCTACCCACACCTTCCCGTCAGATGACGGCGGTATGGCTATGAAGTGCCCTACCGAGATCGCCATTACCGATCGTCGTGAGGCTGAGTTGTCCAACAACGGCTTCTTGCCTTTGTGCTACTGGAAGAACACTGACTATGCAGTATTCTTAGGTGGTCAGACTGTAAACAAGCCTGCTGAGTATGACAATCCTGATGCAAGCGCTAATGCTAAGCTTTCTGCAAGATTGCCTTACATCTTCGCAACCTCCCGCTTTGCTCACTACTTAAAGTGCATCGTCCGTGATAAGGTCGGCTCTTTCAAGGAGCGTGCTGATATGGAGAAGTGGCTCAGCGACTGGATCTCCAACTACGTTACCTCTGATCCTAATGCCTCTGATGAAGTTAAGGCTAAGTATCCTTTGGCTGAGGCTAAGGTTGTGGTTGAGGACGTTGAAGGTGCACCTGGCTACTACAACGCTAAGTTCTATTTAAGACCTCATTATCAGTTGGAAGGCTTGACCACTTCCTTAAGACTGACTACTAAGGTCCCTGCTGGTTCTAAGTAATCTTTATTTGTTTAGGAGATAATTAAAATGGCTACTGATTTTTTCATCAAGATTGATGGTATCGATGGTGAGTCTAGCGATAAGGGCCACGCAAAGTGGATCGAAGTTATTGGCTTCGAGCACGGTTCTTTGCAGAACGTTGGTGTAGGTCGTGCAACTGATGTTTCAGGCCGTGGCCAGTTCGTTCCTTTCAGCTTCACTCACTTAGTTGATAAAGCTACTCCTAAGCTCCAGAAGTTCTGCATGTCAGGTCAGAAGGTTGCTAAGGTTCAGTTCGTAGTTTGCCGTGCTGTTGCAGGTGCTCAGGTTCCTGTATACGAGGTAACTATGGAGAATGTTAAGATCGCTAAGTGCCTAGTTAAGTCCGTAGCTCCAGGCCAGAGCAGCGATCTCCTCAACTCCTTCGCTGGTGCTGATGGCGTGTACATCCCCACTGAAGTCGTTGAGTTGGTTCCTGGCAAGATGACTTGGAAGAGCACTGCAATTAAGCCTGACAATACTAAGGACGGCGCAGTTGAAGACTCCTTCAATCAGGTTGAGAACGCCTAATAGCTAATTTAGGGCGTTAAAAACAAAGGCGTCGCCCAAGCGACGCCTTTTTTAACTCAGGACAGAAAAAATGCCAGAAATAAATACCAAACAGTCAGAGGGGTTTATTGCAGGAGTACTGCCTAGATTGCTAAGCGGTAGCATCCCGATGGCATCTATATCTGATCTTGACCAGTTAAAAGCGGAAATTACCGCAAATATAGAATCAATTTTAAATTCTAGGTCCCGTCCCTCTTATGCTGAATTAAATCATGATCCCCAATTGCACTTTAGTGTGATCGGTATGGGATTAGATGATTTCTGTGGTAGCCATCAGACAGATGCCACCATCGAAAAGATCAGAAAAGAGATGAAAGATCAGTTGGTACATTTTGAGCCTCGTTTGGATCCTGACAGCATTGTAGTTACCGTTAGAGGTGAGTATGAAAATCGCCGTGGTAGCTTAATTCTGGATATTTCAGGTCGTATCAACGTCAAGCCCTTTGAGGGTGAGTATCTGTGTGCATACAGATTAGATCTTGAAACCGGCATCCCAGAAACTTCACAGAGCAGTGACGCATCATGAAAAGTAACTTCTTAGAGTATTACCGTGCAAACCTTGAGCACTTGCGTGAATTAAGTGCCGAATTTGCGGTGCAATATCCAAAGATTGCGTCTAAGCTTAACGTCACCGCACTTGATGTACAGGATCCTTTTGTCGAGCGTTTGCTTGAGGGATCTGCTTTTTTAGCCGCCCGTGTTGAAAAGAAATTCGACGACGGCTATCCCCAATTTTTACAGGCGCTACTACAGCGCCTAAGCCCAAGCCTAGGAACTCCAATTCCGGCTGCAACTGTGGTAACTATTGATACCTCAACCACACCAGATCAGTTTACTACTGTTGCCCGTACTACCTCCTTTGAAGTTTCGGTAGTGGGAACTGAGAATAAGGCCAGATTTTCCCCAGTATGGGATGAGCAGCTAATACCTGGAGCTATTGCCGATACCTCCTATGTATTGTCATTGGCCAATGAATTGCCAACTCGTTATCTTTCTGAGCATCAAATGAAGTCAGCACTGTGTGTTGATTTTGCGTTGGCAGTAAGTGATGTGGCGCAGGAAGGAATTCCTGATGATATAACCGTCTACATCAATATGCCTGATTCTGATGCCTCCTATATTGCAGAGGCCTTAGAGCAGGGATTGATGGGGGTATATTTAAAATCTCCCAGTAAATGCGTAAAGGTTAACGATATCGTCCCTGAGATCAAAGCCTTCTCAGATGATAAAAGCATTTTCCGTCAGGCACTTAAGGTAATGCCGGGAATTTCATCTTTGCAGATGTTCTTTAACTACCCCTTCCTCTACCGCTTTATGGTATTTAAGGGATTGGGCAAGGCTATTAGAGCATTTGGACAAAGCTCCTTCCGTTTGGTACTAGCCTTTGATCGTCAGCTAAGCCTTACCCGTGCGGTTAAAGAAGATTCCCTGCTGTTAAATGCGGTGGGTATGGTTAATCTCTTTAGACGTCGTAGTGATAGAACTCAAATTAGGGGTAACCATGAGGTTTTGCTTGATGTTAGCCGCTCAAGACCTTTGGATTATGAGGTGTATGCTGTAGATTCAATTGAGATCTTCAGCACCGAAAATGTCCAGCAGCTAACTGCAGTGCCTTTTTATGAGGCAGGTCATTCCCTTGAGGTAGAGGATGATGCTGTATTCTTTAATTTGCGCCGTACCGAGCGTCTAAACGGACTATATAAAAAACGCAGTACCTATACTAAGACAGAGGTTTTCGCATCCTTTGCAGGGCATAACTATCACTCAGATAATGATCTCATTAGTGAGTTTGCGGCAAACTGCTGGGCAACCAATGCCGATCTACCACTATTTATAAGACCAGGCAGTGAATTTGCAACCCGTGATGGCCGTCTGCGTGCTAAGCCTATAGTTCCTGTGACTCGCCCAGGAGCGCCGCTTCTTATGCGTGGCAATATGGAGGGCTTTGCTGGTCTTTCCTATGTCATGATGAATATTTCTACTCTGCTAAGTCAGGATGCGGATATTGGTAAGATGGTATTACGTCAGCTTATCAGCGCTTTTTATAGCGGCGATCCCAATGAAAAGAGCCTGATGACTCATGCCTTAGCTGATTTTAAGACAGAATCTCAGGTGTTCCGCTTTGTGCAGCAGGGTAGTGTGTTCTATGAGCAGGGCTATCAGCTTCATATCGTGGTTGATGAAAAGGAATTAACTGGTATTGGAAGCTATATCTTTGGTTCAGTTATGAAGCATTTGATATCAGATTACAGTCCGATTAATTTGTTATTAAGGGTTGATCTAAGCGGTCTTGAAAGAGGATTTATAGCCAAATGGGATCACATCAGCCATTAATTTATAAAACCTTAAGAGGTCTTAAAAAACCTGCTAGTGCCGATTTTGTGGAATTGGTACGTAACTGTGATCGTGGCAGTGAGGATGGCAGAGCAACGGGCAAGGCTGATTCTGTATTGCAGGAATCCTTGCGCTTTGGTCAAAGACCTACGCTTACCTCAAACGAGCATACTATTGCTGATGTAACCTCACAAAACGTTGGTAATGCTAAGGCATTAGTTGAGGTCTATTCACCAGGTCTTTGCGGTGTTGATGGCCCGATGCCATTTGATATCACCGGCTTGGTGATGAGTCAGTCGCGTAATAATTATGATTATGCGCTACAGCGTTTTCTCGATATCATCAATCATCGCTTTATATCGCTCTACTACCGCGCTATTGCTCAAAACAGTACAGCAATTAGCTTTGATGATAAAAAAGAGGATCTGGTAAGACAGGTTCAGCATGCACTCTCTGGTGGTGATGGCAAGGGAGAATTTGCCTTACCGCCATTTGCAGCCGAAGGCTCAGCCTTCTGTACCATGACTGCGTCAACAGGAGCTGCCGGCCTTGAGATCCTGCTGCGCTCTTATTTTGGTATCGATATCAAGATTGAGACCAATGTCTTTGGAAAATATCCCATTCCAAAGGAGGTCAGATGCCGTTTGGGCAAACGTGATACTGCAACCTTAGGGGTTAATTCCCAGATTGGTACTCACTTCTTTAGCAATACCAAAACCTTTATTCTGACATTAGGTCCTTTGGATTTTGAAAAGTGTACTGAACTTTTGCCAGGTAGTAGGAAATATCGCCATCTCTCAGAGTTGGTGAAATTCTATTTGCGAAAGCCTATATATTTTGATTTAAAGTTTATTTTGAATAAAAACAGTCTCAAGGGCATTACCCTAAACGGTAAGTATGCTTTGGGACATAGCTCATTTTTTAAATACCGCGATGAACGTGGGACTTGTACGCTCACCATTCAAGTATCTCGTATGGGTAAATGATGGTGGATAAGGTGGAGATAAGCCTATGCTTAAATTGAAGCGTATCCAGCTTTTTGGAAGGTTGGATGGAACAGCATACAAAGCACTAGAAAGTGCAACTGTGCTGTGTAAAACACGAGGAAATCCTTATGTAGAGCTCGTGCATCTTGTAAATCAGATCCTAATGGGAGATAGAAGCGATCTACATGAGATCCTAACTCACTTTGGGATCGATGAGGCTCGTGTTTCTAAGGATATGGTCAGAGCTTTGGATGCTCTACCTCGTGGAGCCAGCTCAATTTCTGATTTTTCACCAGCAATTGAAAAATCAGTAAAAGATGGTTGGATGGCTGCCTCGTTAATCTACAAATCAACATTGATCCGTACCGGTCACCTGATTTTAGCTATAAAGCAGGATCAGGAAATGTCACGCATCTTAAATGACATCAGCCCTGAGTTTATTAAGATCAATGCCGATCTCCTGCAGGAAAAATTTGAGGAGATCACTGCTAACTCTCAGGAAGCTAATACTCCTGTTTCAGGTGGCGCTTCCGAGGCTGCAACTGGTCAGGCAGGTGAGATGCTCTCTAACCCTGCTATGGGCAAGGGTGAGGCCTTGGCACTCTATACTGTTGATCTAACAGAAGAAGCTAAGAACGGTAAGATTGACAACATCGTTGGTCGTGACGAGGAAATTCGTAAGATGATCAACATTCTGATGCGTCGTCGTCAGAATAACCCCATCTTAACTGGTGAGGCCGGTGTTGGTAAGACTGCTGTTGTTGAAGGCTTTGCTAAGCGTTTGGCTGAAGGCGATGTTCCTGATTGCCTCAAGGGTACGGTATTAAAATCCTTAGACTTAGGTCTGTTGCAAGCTGGCGCTTCCATGAAGGGCGAGTTTGAAAATCGCTTAAAGCAGGTTATTGAAGAAGTACAAAGCTCAGATGTGCCTATCATCCTCTTTATCGATGAGGCTCACCGTCTAATTGGCGCAGGTGGCAGTGCAGGACAAAATGATGCCGCCAACCTCTTAAAGCCAGCTTTGGCTCGTGGTCAGCTACGTTGCATTGCCGCAACTACTGTTCAGGAGTACGGCAAGTACTTTGAAAAGGATCCTGCTCTAACCCGCCGCTTTGAAAATATCTTGGTTGAAGAGCCTGATGATGACAAGGCTATTCAGATGCTACGCGGTATGACTGATATGCTTGAGAAGCATCATAAGGTACGCGTGCTAGATGAGGCCTTAGAGGCAACTGTTAAGCTTTCAAGAAGATATATCCCAGCCCGTCAGCTACCTGATAAGGGTGTAAGTATTCTTGATACCGCTTGTGCTAAGGTTGCACTCTCTCAGAGTTCAGAGCCTGCCGAGCTTGAATTCTCCCGTCGTAAGCTTGATGCCTTGAAGCTTGAGCAGGAAATTCTCAAGCGTGAGGAGGCTGAAGGCTATACTCACGGAGATGAGCTTGAGGAGCTTCAAAAGAAGCTTGATAACGAGCAGCAGCATTACGAAGAGCTCAATAATAGACTCAATGCCATCAAGGAAAAGGCTGATAGCTACTTTGCTCTGCGCGATAAGGGCCGTGAAGAGGCTAAGGAAAACGGTACTGTTGGTGATGAGCTTGAAAAAGAGCTTGCACAAAGCCGTACTGAGCTCAATGAGCTTCAGGGTGAAACTCCTATGCTCTTGCCTGAAGTTGATGCTCAAGCAGTATCTAGCGTCATTTCCGATTGGACCGGCATTCCTTTAGGTCGCATGGTTAAGGATGAAATTAAGTCCGTCTTGCATTTGTCTGAGTACCTACAAAAGCGTGTGATCGGCCAAAATCACGCTATGGACTTAATTGCCAAGCGCTTGATGACCGCTCGTGCCTCTTTAGCAGATCCTAATCGCCCGATCGCAGTTTTGATGCTTGCAGGTCCTTCAGGTGTTGGTAAGACTGAAACTGCCTTGGCTTTGGCAGAGCAGCTATATGGCACTGAGAGCAACCTCATTACCATCAACATGAGTGAGTTCCAAGAAGCCCATACTGTATCAACCTTAAAGGGTGCGCCTCCGGGATATGTAGGTTACGGTGAGGGTGGTGTACTTACCGAGGCCGTCCGTCGTCGTCCTTATAGTGTGGTTTTGTTAGATGAGATCGAAAAGGCTCACAAGGATGTACACGAAATCTTCTTCCAGGTCTTTGATAAGGGCCAAATGGAGGATGGCTCAGGTCGTCTCATTAACTTCAGAAACTGCGTTATTATTCTTACTACTAACGCAGGTGATGAGGAGATCGTCGATCTGTGCAAGGACGAAAACAATCTGCCTGATATGAAGGTGTTAGAGGAAGCTGCTCGCCCGGCATTGCGTCGTGTCTTCCCAGCTGCTTTGTTAGGACGTCTCTCTGTTATCCCTTATTATCCTTTGGGTACTGAGGCTTTGAATCTCATCGTTGATTTGAAGCTTAAGAAGATTGTTAAACGCGTCAAGGAGAACTATCGTGCAACTCTAAACTGCACTCAGGAGCTTAGAGATGAGATTATTTCTCGTTGCAACAATGCAGCTTCCGGTGCACGCCTAATTGATGCTATTGTTAACAATGATCTATTGCCTGATATTTCTGCCGCCTTCTTAGAGCAGGTAATGGCAGGTAAGGAATTAGTATCAGTTAAGGCTGATGCTAAGGATCATAAGTTTGTTTACGAGTTTGAATGCAAGGAGGCTTAATATGCCCACACCCGCTGCTACACTTTTAAACATGACAGCTACTGCTGATGTCGTAACCGGACCTGGCATGCCGATGAATATTGTCAATGGTCTGCCGGCTGCTTGCATGGGCGATATAGTCGCAGGCCCAATGTGTGTTGGTGCAATTGCTATGAGCACTGCAGTTAACCACATTGTGAAGGGACGTCCTATTGCTAACCTTGCGGCAGTGGTTACCGGTGTGAATCCTATTATTGGAGCACCTATGACTACCGCGATTGCAGTGGCACCTAATATCAATCGTATTGTTTAAGTAATACTTTTGAAAAAAAATTGCCGGAGATGTGGATGCACCTCCGGCTTTTTTAACTTAATGCTACGAACAGTCTCTTCTCCTATTTTGCCAAGGGATGAAAGCAAGTAGGCTAAAGTTACATAGGTAATTGATTTTGTATTTCTTTGTATGTAACATAACGACTGTAGCGATACCGTGAGGCGCACGGGATTTTACGCCTGTTGAGAGAGTGTATTACAGCATAGCTTTTTTAAGTTGTAGTACAATTCTCATGAAGCAGGAAACTTGATCCTCTAAGGCCCAAGTACGTTCACCATCCAGCTTTGTGCTTTTTGCTTTTTTACTTAATTAATATCCTTTATCTTTACTAAAGAGTACTGCCTTTTCTTTTTCTTAATTGCGCTCTAAGTTTTGGACTTTTTGCAGTAAGCACGCAGTAATTTTTTGTATTTGATAGTTATTAATAGTGATTCTTTTGCAACTTTAGCTATCTAAGGAATATGTTATGGAAATCTACAAAATTTTAGAAAACACGCACATTAGCTTTTATAAAGATAGTGTTAATACAAAGATAAGCCCATTGGGGGATGATTGTAAGATTTCTAGTTTTCATTTTGAAGAAGCTATTTCATATCCCTATACCGGCATGCTGGTAGTACGAGCGAAAACATTCCTAGATTTTGATTCCTTAGATTTAAAGTGTTTAATTGCCAAAATTGATTATGCAATTGCAGATAAAGCCAAGGCCGATGCCAAAGCAACTAGATTTGTGTGGACTTTGGTCAAATCTATTCAGAGTCTGCCAGAGTTTCATGTAATTGAAAATAATCAAGATATTACCTATTACCAGTACCAAATCACCTTGGTATCTCCTCTTGAGAGACTTAAAAATTATCATTGCCGTAACTTTTATAAGGGCTTAAAAGTTCATGAAATTATTAAAAAGTTATTGGTACCTAATGATTCTGTCCATTTGCCCTTGATCAGCGACGGCAATATCGATGTCTCTAAGCTTAGTGATATTGCAGAGCTTGATACCTGTGCATTGCTTATTCAGCCTAATGATGAAAGTTATTATGATTTCTTTAACAGATTGTTGATTGCCTATGGCATTAACTATATTTTGAAATTTGATAAAGATGGCGTAAAAATCATTTTCTCAAGAGATCAGGATTACTGTAATGATCAAGAAAATAAAGTATTACCCATAGGCAGTCAAAGAAAAAACGCTTTTGAATGCGCAAAAGATCCGCAAAGTGTTAGTGACCTTACAAAATTTGCCTATTTAACTGGTGAAAACTATTCCAGAAATTATGTTGCAACAGATAAGACTGAAGAAGTAGTAAAGGCTGTAAGGCATTCTTTCCTAAGCATTGAGACCACTGGTAATGATTTCAACTTCTTGAAGAATAAGCAGATAGATGAAATTGAAAACAATATTAAGACTAGGCTTAATTTATCAAGAACTCTTGTAGCATCATCAACTTTCCGCGACATACGTGTGTCTCCTGGCTGTCACTTAAACATTATTCATAGTGATAACCGCGTGCCTTACATTTTAAAAAGCCTTATTACAGATATTAGTGTTGATTCAAAGGATCCTATTAGGCTCAAGTTTGAAGGCCTTTCCCTAAAGGGACTTCATACTGATACCAAACTTGGCTGTTTGATGCCATCAGGTATTGCTCCTGAAATATCCATAAATTCAGCATCAGGCCGTGGCGATCTGGATATAGTTGAGGCGGTAGTTTGTGGTAAAAATGGATCTATTACAGAGGGTGAAAAATCCTTAGATGTAGATGACGATCGTGGTATTAATAACGATAAATTCTATGCCAAAATTGACAATGGTGATGTCAAGCTAGTTCATTCCCTAAAAACTTCATCTGCTTGCTATACCAATAAAATGGTCCAAGGTCAGCCGATCTTGGTGCTAAAGAAAAATGGTACCTACTATCTATACTCCACCAAAGCTCAAAGCTTGGACATTAGCAATGCATCTTCGCTTAAAGATGTTGATGACAACTCCGAGCAGATCTGGAAAGGTCCTAATAACGGCTTAATTCACTATAGTGAGTATAATTCTGGCAAGGAATATATTCTTTCATTGTTGATGAACAACGCCGATGCTGTTGATAAAGCTATACGCATGGCAGCTCTCGATCAAAGTGATACCTCAATTCACGATGAAAAATATTTAGAAAATATCAATGGTGGTGAAGCGGGGAAGGTCGCTACCACAATTGCTGCATATAAAGAAGCAAAGTCAGCTTTAAGAGCAAAGCTTAAGCAATTAAAGCAAGATTGTGATGCTGGGAGCTTTAAGGATATTGAAAAAGAGCTTCCTACCAAAGCAATTGTTTTAACAGATCTGGTAAAAGCCTCTACCTCTGATGCTGCAGAGACCAATGAGTTACAGAAGCTTGTAGATAAATATAACAGCGCTTTTGAAAATCTAAATGATCTTGCCACCAAGATTAACGATGATTGCCGTCTGCAATATCTTGAGAAGATGAGGCAGAAAACTGCAGTACCTTCAGTAAAAGAACAAGTTATTGCGGAGCACCCTGAGTTAAATCCTGATGCTGAAGGCATAAGTGAGTCTGAAAGTAATAGACGAGAGGAAGCGCTTAAGCGCAAGACATTAGAAACTCTTAGAGAGGGATATAAAGCAAGAGAGTATGTCCGCTCATGCTTAGGAATTGAAAACAGTGGTGAAATCAGAGTTCAGTCATCTGGTAGTGATGTGATCATCTCTGGTGACAACATCAAGCTTATTGGCTCCTCCTCAATTACCTTGAGTGCACCAACAGTTACCATGGAAGGCAGAAGTAGCGTGGTTTCATCTGTTGGCTTGAGCAAGGTAACGGTTCAACCTGATGGTACCAGTATTTATGCACCAGCTGCTTATAACGGTTTTATACCTAAAAAAGCAGGACAGGCCTCAGATAAAATGAGCTCAAGCCTTGCGGTTAAGGGCTATGCTGGTATTGAGGCATCTGCATTTAACGTAAGCCTGTCTGCTACTAATGCTTTATCCTTAGGAGATTGCTTAGGTGGAGGTATTTCTCTTGGCTTTGGTGCGGTCGCTTTAAAAGGTTCAACTGTATCCATCTCAACTACAGGCAAATTTAACCAAGGCTTGGCGTTAGCTTCGATGACCCAAAGCTTGGTTATGGATATAGCCGCATCCTTAGCTGGTGGCTCTGATAATGGCCATGCGTATCCAAGTGTGCAAACAGCTTTTGGACTGCCTTATTCAATTATTGGAGATGTTGCCGAATTCCTAGAAGTTAAGGGCGGAGTTCAGGAGGCCCGTGCTAATCTAAAACAGCCTCCTGCAGGTGTAAGTAGACACATGCTACGCTTTAATTATGTTCAGAAGATTATTGCTTGTATTTTCTATACCTTAGATCGTATCTATGAGGTATTGAAGCTCATTGAAACTTCTATGTCGTTGCATGCAAGTAAAAAGTTATCTAACAGAGAAAAAGCCAATGCCAATATCAAACAAGTTGGTGTTGATGATTATGACGATAGCCTTTACGATTATGGTGAGTACACCACAAATGAGTATATAAATCCTTTTAAGAACTCAATTCACGCTTCAAGACTTGATCATGTCAGGATGTACATTCAGCACTTAAAGTTCTTAAATGGCATGATTGCTGCGGGAGCCACCTGTGTCAGGTCTAACCTTGAGTTAGGATCACCATTTGGCGCATCGTCTATCGAATTATCCACCAACTGCATTACCACCACCACTCAAAGAGATGAGCATAAGATGGGTAATGTTTTATATGCAATTGCACCTGCGGCAGGAGTTAATGGAGATGATCCAAATTCTGCCTTATCTGAGGTTTCGAGTGCTGATCCTGATAGTGAAGTATCTATTGGTTTGAATAACTTTGATGGATCTAAATTTGATGCAAACGGAGATCCTGTTTAAGGAAGAACTACAAACGTTATTTCTGGATCATGAACTCAAGCATGGATTTGTGCTTTCGCATGAGCTTAATGAGATTATGTTTTATCTAAGGTGTTGGAGATCATTTTTGTTGATCTCCCTAAATGGATAAAAAAACGCTTTAAATCAAACGGCTATAGCAAAAATTAGGATTGATATGTTATAAAATAAAGTTAGGCATAAGGTGATTAATAAGGATGAAAAAGAGCTTCATGCCTAACAATATATCTTTTCTTAAATAAGTGATGTAAAAAGCCAGTTGTTCTGATATTATGCATTTGTTGTAGACAAGTACAATTATTGAGGAGATTACTCTTATGGCTGACGAAGTAAAAAAAGATAATGATTCCATCGAATTAACCGATGACATGAAAGCTCAAATTAAGGATATAGCTAAAGATGTCGTTAAAGATGTCGCGATGCAGGCGGTATTTGCTGCCGGAGCATCACTGCTTACATCCTTAATTGTTACAAGCTATAAAAAGTCAGGTATCACGGGTACTAAGGAAGTTGTACCTACTAAGGATGTTGCCGTGGTCGCCGATAAGAAGGAGGTAGATGCTAATTCTAATAATGCGGCTCTAGCTAAAGACGACGTTGCAGGTCAAAAGGGTAAGGTTGAGGCCTCTGATACCGATGCACAGGCAGCTAAGACTGATGCTCGTGCAACCGAAGGTGGTGCTCAGGCTGTGAAGACCAAGGCCGGTGCAATGGATGTCGCAACCAAGGCAATGAAGATTAATTAATACACAGGATATAGAAGTATGTCTGATAAATTAGATTGGCGTGAACGTCATGCGGTGCTTTTCTTGCATCCTACTGTGCAGGAGGTTGTTGATAATGAGATGCTCGAGTTATCAACCGATCTCTCAGAATTAGCAGCATCCTTTCCTGATAGTAATGAGTTCCTAGAGCAGCTAGTGCTCAGAAAGAACTACAAGGAAGCATGCAGATTCCTCTGCTATAACATGCATCGTCGTGCGGCAATTTGGTGGGCATACCGTTGTGTAGTGGATCTTGGCCATGAGGTAGCTCTATCTCCCTTTAAGCCTCGTGATATCGCTGATATCGGCAAGCCTAAGCCCTTCAATATCCCTGACTGGGCCAAAATGCCTGAGGATATTGAAAAGATTTCCTTGCCAGAGCTTAAGAAGCAGGTAGATGACACTATCGCTAACTTCAAGGCTGAGATCCAAAAGATCATCGATCCTGATGTGATCAAGCTTGTTGACGAAGTCAAAGCAATTTTTGACGATGCTCAACGCGAAAGATATGGCAAAACCCTAGAAGATCTGCTCAATGAATATATTGAGACCTTCAAGGATAGAGATAACGATTCTCCAACCTATATCGATATGAACTCTCCTTTGTTCCAGGCGGAGGCCAAGCTTCGTGAGGATGTGGAGAAGATGCGTCAGGATACCGTCGACACTATTAAGTCAGTGTTGCCTGATCCTGATGTTAAGATGATTGCTAAGCGTCAGGCCAATGCCTTAGATAGGGTATATGCCTACGTGGTATCTCCTGATAACGATAACGCTCAGCAGTGTCTAGAAATTGGCAATAAGATCCCTGATCAGCCTGAAGGCTTGCTAGCAATGAGTGCCTATTGGAGCTTTGGTAACCTATCTCCTGATGGCAAGAATATTGTTAAAACTCCTGCAGGCTTGATGGCCAATGGCTTAAATGGCTTGATGATGATGTGTGCCTTAAAGCAAGGCGGAGATCTCAAGCCTAAGCAGAGATTTGAAAAATATTACAATCTAGGCTATGGCGTATTGATCGGCTCTGATAACTGGGGTGATAGCGTTGAAAAGATGCAAGCTCCTCACCGTGATGGTACTTTGCTATCTGCCGAAAATGAGCCTGAGAAGGTAGAGAAGACTGTTGCTGTTGAGCAAAAGGAGACGGTTGCTCCTAAGGCACCTCAGCCTGCAGCTCCTATTCCTACACTAAATAGATTTAAGGGCTTTTAGGGAGTAAAATTGATGGCCGCGAATTATATTAGGGCAGTGCGTACACTAGCTACGATCGCGTTGGTCGGAATTACTGCCCAAATCACTGGTTGCTCTTCATCAAGCACTGATGTTGGCATATATCTTGCTGAAGATATCCAAAGCTCGTATGGTTATTGTCCTACTATTGAAGTTGATGTAGTAGGGCTAACCGAGGCTGAGGAGAAGCGCTTGGTTGCCTATGATGTTGACCGTTACTTTAGTCCAGGTTCTACTTTTAGACAAAATTTAGGCGCAGTTACTCTTAAGTTTGCTGAAGACGACATGACTCCTAAGATCATTTCCGATAATGCTCAGTGTTGGGATCATTGGAAAGATAAGGGAGCCAAATATATTGCGGTGATCTCCAATCTTCCATTGCTAGTGGATGCTAAGGATAGTGCAGTTGATCCGCGTAAGCTTATCATTAATATGAATGATGGCTTTTTAGTTGATTCGTCAGAACATAACATCGAAGTTGGTGGTAGCGGCATTATTGAGCTTAAGCGCGCACCGCAGGCTGATAAGACTGAGACAATCAAATAGCAAAATTATAAATAAGGTTTAGTTCATATGAGATTTGACGAACAGATCCATTGGAGTGAAGGTCTTTTTCTCCAACAGCATCATATGCAGCGTATGCAACGCTTGCTTGCTGATCTGTCACGTAAGCAACGTCAGTTGCTAATGCCCTTTGCATATGGCTTTTGCGATATAGAGCTTGATTTAGACGCCTTAAAATCAAGACGAGTGGTCGTAAAGCGTATGTCAGCTATCATGCCTGATGGACAAGAATTGAGTATGCCTGGCAATTGCTCAGTGCCTCCTCTAACCTTAAATTTTGAAGATACCAATGGCAACGATGTCATGATCTTCGTGCGTTTGCCTAGATGGTCTGATGTTGAGCCAAATCTTGCCACCCAAGCAGGTCGTGGTGGTCGCTTCTTATTACGTGAAACTAGTGCTAAGGACGAAAATTCCTCAGACGATGAAATCCCCGTAATGGTAAGAACGCTCAATGTATCCTTGACTGCAGATCCTGCTGATGTTGATAACTTTACCTTGTTGCCGCTATGCCGTGTAAATTGGGCGGTTATCAATTCAAGTCAACCTTCATTGCGTCTTGATGATGCCTATCTGCCTCCATTTATCACGGTGTCAGATGATTGCCCCTTGTTTGGACTATGCAGTGAGCTACTCTTCCAGATCCGCTCTGCCAAAAATGCCATTATTGCCGCGCTCTCATCTGATGGCTATGATCCAGCCACAGTATCAGCACGTCATATCGCTAAACTGATGAAGCTTAAGAGCTTATCAAGATTTGTAAATCGTCTTGGCGCTGAGCTTATTCCAGAGAATCTAACTCCTTATTCTCTGTATCTTGAGTTAGTCGATCTCCTAGGTGAGCTTCAAGCCCTAGAGCCCTTTGGTAATAATCGCGAGCCTCTAGCTTATGATCATAATGATTGCTTGCCCGCATTTAGATTGGTGTTAAAGCTGATCCGTGACATTCTGCTACAAGGTGGCGTGAGCTCGGCACTATCCTTTAACTTTGTCCAGCCTGAGGGTAAGAGCTATCTTGAGCTTGGTATTACCGACGAGCGTGTATTCGCTGCTCGCGAAATCTTCCTCGCGTTAAACTTTGGTGGCGATTTGGTTACCCGTATTAAGGATATTGAGGGCGGTGATAAGTTTAGATTGCTAGATAGAGATTCTATCTTCGATCGTGTACGTGGTGTCAAACTTGTAAGACTGCGTTATCCACCTCAGTATTTACCTTCGCTGACAAACACTCTGTGGTTCCGCGTCATGTCTGATGAATCAGAGCGTGTTTGGTCATTGATCACAGAGGAGAAGAACATGGTTATTGACTGTGTTCACGATCTCTTCCCTAACCTCAAGGCTACTTTATACGTAAGCATTGAGGATAAGTCAGATCAGAAGTAATAAATGTAGATAGATTTTGCGGATAAATTCATATGAATATTGAAACACTGATAGCGCCAGTGCTAAAAAAGGTTTGTAGCTATTGCGTATATAAAAACAGTGGTTTTGAGGTTCCGCAAGATCTATTACTCTCAGAAATAAGATCTGAATTAAATGCTGTAAGTCAAAGGGCTACCCTTACGCCTATGCTTCAGCAGCAATATCAGGCAATAGAAAGACCGTTGGTGTTTTTTATTGACTATATTGTTAAAGAAGGCAACTTTTCCTATTCGCGTTCCTATAAAGAGTTAGCTCGTAACTTTAATGAGCTATCTGGTGATGATAAATTCTTTGATCTGCTCAAAGATGCCCTTGTACAAGGCAACGATAAGGAAGTAATTCGAGTCTTCTATATCCTGATGGGATTAGGCTTTGATGGCTACTATAAGCGTCATCGTGCGGAAATGGTTGATGTTATGCAAAGTACCGTTTCGCATTGCAATCAGGGTATTGATTTCAATCTTAACAAGATAACACCTGATATTAATCTCAATGAACAGCAGCGTACCAAAGCCGTAAGCTGGTATCAGCGTCCGCGCTATTGGTTATTGAGTTCCATCGCCCTGCTTGTATGTTGCTTTATGATTAATCTTGCGAGTCTTTCGATATATGTATCGGATTTTACGCATACTGTTGATCGCGCGGTTAATCAATCTCTTTCCTTTGGTACTGTTGCAAATAGCAATAATGAGCCTGTATCTCGTAGTTCCCATGCCCAAGATGAGGATGTAGATAGGGTAGGGGATGCAGAGCAGAACTTCTCTCCTGAGTTTCTTGATGCCGTAGAGGCTGATCAGGCACAAGATTAAGGAATAAAAAATGAATAAAGAGCAAGCCTTACAATCCCTGCAAAATCAATTTGGAGGGGTTGTTGATTTCGCAACCGAGCATCCTATCCTAGCAATTATTGCGGTGATCCTAGCGATCGTATTATTACTGCTCATTGTTAGATTTGCTTTTAAGCTGTTAGGCCGCATCCGTAATCAAAAGGAAGTTGCCTCGCTTAAAAAGGACCTCATGGTTTGGTCCATGCTGTCCTCCTTAGTTCACGGTGGTAAGAAGACAGATAAGGCTAAGGCTGAGATCAATTCCAAAATTGCGGTGATCGATGGCAATTTTGAGCATATTAAAAGCATTATTCGCTCTCAGACCTTCCTCTCTGAGGATAGGCCGCGTTTTGTATTGTTAGGTGAGCCCGCCTGCGGTAAATCTACCTTTATTGAGAAATCTGATCTTGAATTTAAGTGCTCAGATCCCGATAAAGAAAGTACTAAGCAACCTGTTAAGTTCTATTACAACAACTCTGCCATCATTGCAGATGTCTCAGGTAAGGTTTTCTTTGATAGTTGGCTTAAGGGCTCAAGTGCAGAATGGAGCCGTATTTGCACCATGCTGCGCAAGACGCATTATAAAAGGCCACTAGATGGTGTGATCCTGACAATTTCTGCTGATTCCTTATTAGCAGATGATAAGCAGCTTACCATGCGTAAAGCTCAGCTCATTTCTGATGAGCTGGTAAGACTTACTGGCACCATACGCATGCATGTCCCAGTATATATCGTGATCACCAAGCTTGATATGGTCGTGGGCTTCCGTGAGTATTTTGAAAGCTTAAGCGATGATGCTAAGGATCAGATCTTTGGTTTCCAGCCACTAACTAATAACGGTCAGTATGATGGTGGTGATTTCAAATCCTTCTTTGAGGTATTGCAAGACAGATTACAAGATGGTGTAGTAAACCTCATGGGCAATAAGAACGTGATGGAGTTCTCCTATCTTGAGCGTTCGCGCATGGAACTTACCGGCCATATGTATTTGTTTGCAGATAAGCTCTCAAATATTCGAGCCAATCTGACTACTTATCTTGAGGTAATTTTTGCAAGACCTGATGTGGTTGGAGAGTTAAGACCTGATTTTAATGGTGTTTATTTCACTTCTGCTAAGGATGACGGTGTCTGTATTGACAAGCGTTATGCAGAGCTACAGTCAAAAACTATTGATGAGTGCCCGCTAGTTGATCCTAATTTCAAGCAAAGTCGTAGCTATTTTATTCAGGATCTATTACTTCATTTGATTTTAAGACCGCAACCTAGAGCGATTTTCTTTAAATCAGAAAATATACGCCGACGCATGCCGCTCATAGCCGCTAGTGCTGCCTGCTGTGCATTATCGGTTGTCTATTTGTTTGGCGCTTTCTATTCGGCTCCTAGATTAAATGAGCTTTTAGAGGACGATCGCCTATTTTTAGTAGATCTTGGAAATAAATTTGCTAATTCAACCATTAGCGGAGCTCCGCTTTTGAGTACGGATTATCAAGGTCAGGGTGTATTGATGACTAATTCTGTGATGCCGGATAATCCACGCATCTCAAGAATTAATTATTTTTCAGACACTCAGTCAAGATTGCTTAAGGAGTACAAGCTACCTTGGACCTTGTTCCCTGCTTCGATTGTAAAATTTGGTTTTAGTGGCGATATAGCTAAGGCGCATCGTTATTATCTATATAACCAGATGCAGACCAAGATGGTGTTTTTACCCATAGTCGATTCTGTCGAAGCTAGCTTTATGCAACGACGTGGTGAACGTATGACCATGGCAAAGCGTAATGCTTTGTTTGAATTATTAAGCACTAATTTGTTCATGGAACAAAATAAATCCAGCGTGACTAATGATATCTATGAAGGCGGAATGATGCCAACATTTTTAGATTATCTCTACCCTCAAATGGGCGGAGATAAGTTGCGCGATCAGATTTCCGTATATAAGCCTAAATATGATTACAGTGTACGCACCACTAATCGCATCATAGTACTAGATCCTTCCTTCCATGATAGCTGTGTAGCAGGCATTGAAGATCTGTTGGCTGGCTGGAATTCTTTAACTAATTATCCAGGTCACGAGTATTCTCTTTTCCGCAAGGATCTCGATATCGCTAACAGCAAGCTCAAGGTTGCTAAAAGGCTTGAGGACATACGTAAGCTTGACATGATGAATTTACCATATGATGAATTCAGCAAGATTATTTCTCAGTACCGTATGTTAGCTGGAGTATATATTCGTGATCTAAAGAGTGTTGATGAGATGGTGAAATATGCGACAGTCCAAAATACTGTTGCAACTAATAATACTAATGAAAAAGGGGCGTCTGGTGCAGCAGCTGATCAAAAGCCAGAGGTTACCAATCAATACTATGCCGTCTTTGAAACAGCCTATCAGAGCTATCGTAGCTACTTAAATCAGGATTTTACTGAGCTAGGTAAATTTGGTAGGGCCATGAACTCTGCTAATGGAGACAATGGAGAGAATGCAGAGAATGTTTTCAACGAATTAGATGAAAACAACTTGGAAACTCTCAAACAAGGTGCGATGACCGCCTTGCAGACAGAGCATGACTCTTTGACTACTGCGATTAGTGCTATTCAAAAGGACCCACTCTTTGTTAGCGTAGATCCAAAGAGCTCAGATCCTATATTCAATTATCAGGTTATTGGTAAATTGCTTGAAAACTCGATAGTTAGTCGACAGGCACAAAAGGTTGTCAATCCTGATGATTTCTATGAAATAGCAGACACCATTGATAAGGAAATTGAGCATCGCCATGATGTTCTTAATGAGATCGTGGCTAGTTATCCTAATTCCATGCAGGTGAAGCAATGGGGCACCTTCTGTTCTAATTATTTGGATTATCAGCATACTGGTATCTATATTGATATGGTTCATCAGTTGCTCGCGATGTTCCCTGATACCGATAATGAAATGAACCTGCTCTCAGATAGTATGATGATGGTATCTGATTACCATAGTGAAGGCACTGAAATTGGTAGCGAGGTGTCTTTTGATATGGTTAATGAGATTTTAGGTGATCTTGAGATCCGTCAAGAGTATCAACCTGAAGGTTTCATTTCTTATGCGAATGCCTTAGGTATCTTGCGCGCCTATAGCATAGATAAGAGATATGTCTATTTTAGGCATGTGCTTGAGACCTCGCCTAAGCTTGCCCGCTTGATCAGAGTATTCCAGAAATATGCTGGTAACTATATTAACTATTGGGGACATCTGGCTGAATCAGTTCATCCTCGTGCTGATAGTTATGCTGATTTTTATAATCTAGTTACCAATACTAGAGCCTATCAGGTAAATTCTCAGCTGGCAGATCTGTACGATATGTCTATCGAAGCAATTTCAGAGGTTAACGATAATTTGCTCGATGAGAAGACTTTAGCTGTTAAGAATAACACTCTCAAGATCTTGAAGGAAAAGACC
Organism: Bacteroidaceae bacterium; assembly: GCA_963639245.1. Classification (GTDB taxonomy): domain Bacteria; phylum Pseudomonadota; class Gammaproteobacteria; order Enterobacterales; family Succinivibrionaceae; genus Succinivibrio. Next base: position 1,632 of record CAVHVI010000009.1, on the reverse strand, counting down.
AAATCCTTGGATATTAGCTTTACTGATCAGTGTAATGATGCGGTGAATGCTTGGTCTATGCTATCAGGAGATGCAACCTATGCTAATCGTCAGGTCATGGATATGACTGATAAAGAGATTAAGAATAGCTTGCAACTGATGGCGAGAAGCCCATTTGTTTGGTGGCGTGACTTTACTAATTTAGGCTCACGACTCTTAAAGCGTGATGCATCGCAGGAGGCTACAACCTCAGTTGCTATGTATCAAAGCGATTTGAAGGTATTCCCTCTTGTCAAGGATGGAGATCCTCATAGAAAGGTATTGTCTCCTGACAATATGCGTTCTTTGATGGCTATGTTTAAGAGCTTTGGTCTTACTGCAAAGAGTTCTGATGCTAAAGTGCCTGATGAGTTAGCAGGACTTGATAAGGACGATCAAGGACGTTTGCGTATCAATCAGAATTTAAAGGCACCCTTAGTCTTTAGTGAGGATAGTAGCACTCAGGGAACTTACAAATCTTGGTCTGAGACTATGGAGCAATTGCTAACCATATTGTCGAATACTGACAGAAATTCTTACTATAAGATCATGCGTGTTGGAGCTGCAACTCAGCAACGTCTTGCTAGAGAGCAAGGCTTAGAGACTATGGAAACAGCTATGACGCGCTATCGTTACTTTGATGTAACTATTGGTAAGAAATCATCAGAGATTCTTACTTCCTTTGTCAATGCTGCTGAGCCGCAGTCGATTGCACGTGGCAATCTTAATAATGAGAAGATCACCTTAAACTTCTATCGTTATTCTGATGCACGTCAGCCTGATTGCTCATATGTAATTGATGGTGGTTATCCAGGGTTGCAGTTGTATCTTAATGAAAATGCTTTCTATGACGAGGAAAGTAAGATCACCTATGTACCGCTTGAGATTAATGATCAGGGCAATAAATCATTGTTCTATATTGGCTTCAGTACAGCAGTGAAATTACCATTAGCCAACAATTGGCCGTCATTAGCTAACTGGCCTAATCTAAATATGTTTAATGATTACAGTCACTAATAGTTAGAAGCTGATTTATATGCCCTCGATGTTAATAACATTCGGGGGCTATTTTTTTATGTGAAAGTGCTTTTTTAGGCTTAAATTGATATATTGTGGGATAGAACTAATACCAATTTCCATGGACGTTGAATCTTAGGAATTAATCTTTTGAGGAGTGCCTCCAATGTCTGCTGATACAATTGATTATGCATCCTTAAAGAGGCTTCCTTTAAACAAATCGAGTATTGATGAAATCATCGCGCAGAACTATTACTACGTTGATAAGACTCCTTTTATAAAAGAATTGTTTCAAAATGATTATAGCAGTGTACGTTTAATTACCAGACCTAATCATTTTGGCAAGTCTCTGGTAATGGATACCTTCGATAAATTTTTAAGGATTAACCCTAATAATCCAGAAGATACCTCTTATCAAGACCAACTCTTTAAAGATACGAAAATCTATGAGGACAAGAAATTTTGCCAAGAGTTTATGGGCAAATACCCTGTCATCTCAGTAAGTTTTAAGGGCGTAGGTGCAGATAGCTATGTTCTAGCACGCAAGCAGATTGCAGGGGAAATTTCTAAAGTTGCCACTAGTCTTGAATATATAGA
>CAVHVI010000008.1:0-31084 GCA_963639245.1 Bacteroidaceae bacterium | reverse complement strand
CAATAAAGTTTAGCAAGGCAAACTTTAGCTTCTCAACTGACTTAGGCCTTGAGAATTATCAAGGCTCAGGTACTGACAGCTTTGCGCGTTTGAACTTTGGTTATGAGTTCTAGATTAGAAAAGCCTTTTCGTAGGATCGGTGTTTTGGCTTTGCTAAGATCGGTGGCATTGGCAGAACACACGATCTTTATGTAAGGGCAAAGAAGTTAGAATACTTTTTTGGCGATCCTCTTTAGGATCGCCTTGTCGATTCATGACACACTAGGACAAATGCATTTGCTTTAATTTTGGCAAAGTAAAATTTGCGAAGGCGATAGGTGCATTTGATCATAGTTTTAGCCTATGCAAAAATTTCCCCTTGCGATTTATAATCGTTCTCTAGAGCATATCTGTATGGATATGCAATTGGATTTTTGATGCTGGTAGATACAGTGAAGATGATTAAGAGAAAATTTTTAACCATAGCTCTTATGCTTTCAATGGCTTCGGTGCTAAGTGCTTGTTATTCAGATGCCGAGGTAAGCGATGCAAACAAGGTTATTACTGCACTGCCTCAGGAAATTGATGGCTGTAGCTTTATCACGGACGTCGATACTATAGGCGCTAGAGCTACTTTAGAGCAGGCTCGTTTTGAGCTTAAGCTTAAGGCATCGCGTGTTGGTGCTACTCATTTAGTTGAGACTCACGTCTACCCTGGAGTTTTAGCAAGAGGTCTTCTTGGAGTAGGACTATCTGCTCGTGCTTATAAGTGTCCAGCAGGCAAGGGCCCAAAGCTTGATAATGAGGAGGGCAAGACCAAATATGAGATCCCAGCTTACGCTATCTATTTTAATGATGACGGCGGCGGCTTGTTCCATCATTAATCAAGGTTGCCACCAAGCTTTTCAATTATCAGCAACATGAAATATAAGGTAGCAAATTTACAAAGGCAAGCTCCCATATACGGTCAAAGCTTTCATCTAACTTTGCAAAAACATAGCCATCATAAAACTCTGCAACAACTTGAACTTTCTTGATGGCTTTTAAAACTAAGGAGCGCTCTATGCAGCATGAATGTAGGATCACGGTTTTGGAAACTAAGGTATTTCCAGAGCTTCAGGAAAAATTCCTTGCCGACCCCAAGTCTGGCCCTTGTCCTTTATTCAAACCAGGTGACACCTTCTTGCTAAAAAGAAACTCCCAGCAGGATGACTTTTATCATCTGATGAATGGTAAGTTCTGCGGTGAGGCTTGGGATGCAATAAGCAGATATGTCTATACCGCCTTGCAGGGGAGATCTATTATGCATGGCTGGACTAATGATGAGCGCATGATGATCACCTGCTGTAATGATGGCACAAGGCCGGTTATCTTTAAGATAGAGCGCATCGATATTCCTGAAAATGAGGAAGAGCGCTTGTGGCTTGAAAAGCAGAATTTCAAAAATAGCGCTGAGGACGCTTATACGGGCTAAATTTCAAGCTTTCAGGCATCTTCAATTTGCTAAAGCTTTCGTTTGCTTTTACCTTCAGCCAATACTTTCAACGCATACTTTTGTGCACCATGGCATTGCTAAACTTTCGGAAAAATGCCGGTATGCTTGCAATCTTGTAAGCTAAATTTCCTCTTGATTGCGCTAATGTCTATAATGCAAGACTAGGACCAATTTAAGAGGATTTATAAAGTGCTTGCCCCAGTTTTTGCTAATGATGACTTAATTGAATTAATCGAAAACTCTGGTATTCAATTTATCGATAGAGAGTTTGTTCAGGATAGTCTCTCGCTTCAAGAAGGACTTTGCCTTGAGATTTCATCTCAAGCTCCATTGATTGCCTTAGAGCGCAACGAGGATGGCAAAATCTTTGATCCCTCTCAAAGCGGCGTATTTTATGATGATGACGTCGATGGACTTAAGACCGTAGATAGTAAAGAGACCTTAGCAATTTATAACGGTGTTTGGTTCCCCATACCTTATTTTGTAGAAAACTCTCATCCTGCATACGATCAGGGGGTTGGTCCTTTTAACTGGGCACGCTGCCGTGTGGTGAGAATTAACGATCCTGAGCGTCCTAATAAGCGTGTTTACCGTGCGGTATTTGCCTTTGATACCAAGACTATCGCCAATAAGGGGATGGAGTATTCAACTCCCTTAGATAATGATGTTCGAGCAGGTCTTAAATTTAAATTCTGTGTCCAAAACGGTAAGGAAATATTAAAAACCTACGCCTCAGGACATGCTTGGGGCAAGGAGTGGATTAGCAAGATCTACCAAGATGCCTTGCAAAATAACAGATCACTAGAGGTTTCAGATGATGAGCTTGAGAGGCTAATGGATGAGCGCATGCATGAGGCTCATTATCTCAACATGCTCACCATGCTTAAGAACTTGGCAACTCCTCCTGTAATTAAATTAAAGAGTTCAACTGAAAATCCAGTAGGTGTCACCTTAGTTTTAGATATCGGTAATTCAAGATCCTGTGGCATCTTAATGGAGGATTCCTATGAAGGTGAGCTTAAAACCACCAAGCTCTCCTTGCGTGATTTAAATGCTCCCGAAGAGCTCTATCAGGATGCCTTTGAAAGTAGAGTTGAATTTTCCGTACCTAATTTTGATTATGACGGCTTCTCCTCAATCTCTGGGCGTGAGGACGCCTTTATTTGGCCATCTATCGTGCGTACTGGCTTTGAGGCCTCAAAGCTTGCATCCATGCGTAAGGGCAATGAAGGAGCCACGGGCTTATCATCACCTAAGCGTTATATTTGGAATGATGAGCATTTAGGCAGAAGTGAATGGTGCTTTAGCCCTTATTCCTATCAAATTCCTTATATAGATTTAAATACCGGGCGATTTGCTAGAAAGGATCAAAAATATGGCGAGCCCTATAACCTAGGCACTACACCTTGGGCATGGCTAAGTCCGATGTGTGATCATATAAATGCCTTGGGTGATGCCCTTTTTGCCTGCGAAAATACGCGTTTGTTTAAGGCAAATTACTCAGGCAAATCGATAATGACCTTCATGTTAATTGAGATCATTATGCAGGCCTTATCGCAAATGAACAGCTATAGTTATCGTTATAACACCAAGGATAAGGATGCACCGCGTTATCTTAAGGCATTGGTTATAACTACTCCTCCTTCCATGCCTGATGTAGAGCGTGAGATCTTCCGTGGCTGTGCCTATGAGGCCTTGGGAATTTTGTGGAAGTGCTTAGATTATGATCCAAATAGTGATCATCCTGAGGAGTTTAAGTTTATAACCGCAGGAACAGGCAATGCTTCTGACTATAAGCCCTTTAAAAAGCAGCTACCTGAGGTGGTATTTGACTGGGATGAGGCCGAGGCTGCCCAGATCGTCTACCTCTTTAATGAGACGCAGGAGGTCTTTGGCGGTGATTGTGCGCAGTTCCTTGAATTTTTGCGTCGTCATGATGCTAAGGGGCGTTTTGCTGAAAAAAGCTATGACATCAAAAGTAATGGTGAGCGTTGCAATCTAATCTCTGCCCGTATTGCATCTCTAGATATTGGTGGTGGTACCACTGATATGGTGATCACTGATTACTCCTTCCCAGAAAATACTCCTGAGCATTCGGCAGTAGTATCCTCGCGTGAAATATTGCGTGATGGCTTTAAGCTTGCAGGTGATGATATCTTGCGCGAGCTTATTGAGAAAACCTTAATTGAACAGCTAAAAAATAGCATTGTTCAAGCATCCAATGCTCAGGGCCGAGAAAGCAGTGCCTATAACATGGCCTTGAGTGATTTTTTTGATAAGAGCAAGGGCGGAGATGAGGATAGCACCAAGCTACAGCAGGCCAATTGCCAGATCTTTATGAAGATAGGCTATAGGATCATGTCCTATCTTGAAAGATTAAATCGTGCCCCCGCAGGTACCATTGATGCTAAGCTCTCAGGAACGGTTAGTGACTTTATTTTAGGAAAGCAAAGCTGTAGCTGCTCGCAAATTAGACCCTTTGATGAGTTTGCCTATACAGAGCCTGCTCAAGCAGTAGTAAACTTTGTAAATGATCATTTTAAAAAGTACATCAAGGATTTTAATATCTTAAATCTTGAGCTAAGTGCTGATTTAGTTGCGCTTAACTTAGCTTTTTTAAAAAATCGTTCACGTATCTCTGCGGCCTTAACCGATCTTAGTGCAGTTTTAAACCTCTATCGTCCCGATCTCTTACTTTTAACCGGACGTCCTTCTAATATAAGTGGTATTCGTACTTATTTCCTCTCGCGTTGTGCGCTAGCAGATGATAGGGTAATTTCCTTATCTCGTTATAGCTGTGGTAGCTGGTATTCCTTTGCAACTGACGGTAGTGCCATTGGCGATACCAAGACCACCGTAGCTATGGGAGCTGCCATTGCCTATATGAGACGTAGCTCTCAGGCTTATCGCAATTTTAGATTTGATCTTAGTATGCCCCTTGCAACCTCTCCTGTAAGGTATTTTGGACATATAGATGAGAGCTTACTTAAAAATCCCTTCTATCGTTTTGTATCTAAGGCCGATGTAAAGCGCTCTGAAAATAAGGATGATGAGAGCATTACTTTAGCCTCTGAGGTAACGATGAGGGCTCTTGATAAGCCCACAAATGAAAACGATGAGATGCAGGATATAGAGGATACACATGTCTTGCCCGACAATCTGGGCTTTAGGCAATTTTCCTATGAGGGCTATCCGGCCTCTATGCTCTATTCAATTGAGCGTATAACAGATGTTGAGGGAGTTAGGCGCATACAAGATGCCTCAAACTATGGAATTATTGAGGTAGCGCAGCTTGAAGAAGAGATTGGAGAGTCAAGGGATACCTCTGATAAGGTATTTAAAAAGCTTAATGACGAGCAATTTAAAAAATGTTTAGATGCTAAAAATAGCTATGCCCAGGCAATAAATGATCTAAGACAAACAGGAGAGTTTGTTGCCTTCCAAAACAGTGTGGTTGAAAGATATAAGGCCGAGGCGCAAGCTCAAGCAACAGCTGAGCTTAAGGGAGAAGAGCCTAGTGGAATGTTTAAAGCCTTAAAGCAAAAAGGCTATGAGAAGAAGCTTAATGATAGGACTGATGAGATCTTTATGCAAAGGCAAAATGAGCTTGAGCAAGAGCTTTCTCTTGAGGAGGAGGATCAAAAATCCAAGCTCATGCACAGCTTTATGCAATCTGTAAGTGATGTATTAGCTGAGCATTACAATGAGGAGGAGGCTAAGGCAAAAGAGAAAATAGATATCGTTAAGCGCTTAGTAGACTCAGGTTGCCAATTTACTGTGAACATAACTCTAGCTGGGCAAGAAAAAGCTCAAGCTCTAGCTCCAGTATCGCGTCTTGGTAAGCTTTGGGAGGAGATCGCGCAAGATCCAAGGCTTAGAGATCCTAAGGGTAAAAGCTTATTGCCCAATACCTTCCGTTTGGTGTTAAAGAAGGCGGTGTTCGACAGAGTTGACTATACTGAGTATTTAAATTTGAAGCTTAAGACTGTAAATGCAGGGGACGAGAATTACTGGACTGACTCTGGCCGTATCTATGAGGGCTCATATATCTCCTCAGGTAAGAGCGTTAAAAATTAAGTAAGGAGTAATGAAAATGTCATTTGAAAATTATGTGAGCGCTCAGTCCTTAGCCTATAGAGCAGATAACTGGCTGCAGGAGGTATCAGCGCAGCTTGAAAATGCTCCTGCCTTAGAGACTACCATGTTGCGCTTATCCAATATTGCAGGTGCGGCATCCTCAGTATTAAAGCGTCGTACCACCTTAGGTGTCTTTGGTGCGTCCCAAGCAGGTAAGAGCTATCTTGTAAATACCATGGCCTCAGGCGGGGCGGATCTGGTGTGTCATTGGGGGGACGCGCAAATTGAGTTTATGACTCATATAAACCCAAGTGGCGGTGATAAAGAGGCTACGGGGGCTGTAACGCGTTTTACTCACGATAGCATAGCGACGCTTGCAGGCTTCCCCGTATGCATTAGAGTACTTAAGACCTGTGAAATTGCCTTGATCCTCTGCAATTCCTTCTATAAGGATTTTACTTCTACCTCTAATGAATTTTTTTTAAAGCTTGATGAGAATTTAAACGCCTCTTTTTATGAGCCTTTTTTTAAGGAGATAGCGCAGGATCCAAGTAATCTTGCTAAATCTTCAATGGAGGGCAAGGCCATATCGCGTGCTGATGTAGTGTATATGGCAGATTATGTGCGCGAGCATGCATCAGGAAAATTAGCAAGCCTAAGCTCTGATGACAACTTCTGGGTAATTTTGCGCGATATTGCGCCTAAATTAAATGCCAAAGGCTTAGCAAAGGCCTTTTCGCTTTTATGGGGTAGGATCCCTATCTTAGAGGAGCTTTTTGAAAAGCTAATAAATGAGCTCTTTAAGCTTGAGGGTGCTGACACCGTATTTACTAAGATAGATGCCTTTGTTGAAAAAAGTGATCGCGGAACTTTAGTGCAGCATGATGATGGTACGGTGCTATCTATCTCTACGCTCTCAGGCATTTATTCAAATCCTCGCCGTATTACGGTGGCCTTTAAGGATGGCGCTGAAGTAAAAACTGCCGATCTTGGCTTTGCAAGTCTGGCTGCTGCGGTGCTTGAATTGCAATTCCCACTTGAGGGACAAAGCAAGCTTAAGGATTTTGATGTCTTAGATTTCCCAGGTGCCCGCTCGCGTCGTGCCGATAATGCTGCAGATTTTATCCAAAAGGGCTGTAATGAGGAGACCCGCTCTAAGTCCTTTGAGTTCTTACGTCGTGGCAAGGTGGCTTACCTTTTTGATCGCTATGCCAAGGATAGGGAGCTTGATGTACTGCTATTTTGCATTAACTCCTCGGCTCAGCAGGAGGTCTCATCTTTAGTTGAGATCTTAAATGGCTGGATTGCACAAAATATAGGTGCTACTTCGCAAGATCGTGCCAAATTTAAGGATGTACCGTTAATTGGCATCATGACGCGCTTTGATCAGCAGATGGAAAAGGTGCTTAAAAATGCCGTAGGTGGGCGTCCTATGGAGGCCTGTAAGACCATGACCACCGCCTTTGAGCATTTTAACAATTGCTCATGGCTTAATGAGTGGACTCCAGGTCAGATACACAAGCGCTTCTTCTTAGTACGTCGTCCGGCGATGGGGTCGCCTTTTAAGGTTGAAGATGGCAAGGAGCTTGGGCTTTTAGATGAATATGCGCCTTATCTTGAGGAGCTAAAAGAGGATTTTGCCAAGGATAAAGGTGCTGAGCATTTATATGCCGGAACCTTGCAGGCTCTAGATGATGTATTAAAGCTTGATGATGGTGGTGCCGATGCGGTGCTCTCTTTGATCTCAAAGGACTTTACTAATTACCAAGAAAGTCGCAAGCGTATCATCGACAATGTAAAAAATTTAATAAATGAAGCCTGTGATGATCTTGCCAAATATCAAAGCGGTAGTGGCTCGCAGGCTCTTGCAAGAGCCCTAGAGCGTGGTCGAAAAATTTCCAAGGAGTTTTTGCAGTGCGAGCATCAGTTCCCGCTTTTTGGCTTTATACGTGAATGCCTAGAGCTTGACTCTAATAGGCTTGAGGAGCTTTATGCTAATAATTACAGCTATGGCAATAACGCCAGACGTTTTGCCCATGAGAGCGTTGATTTATTAGTAAATAAGCTTAGAGATTTAAAAAATGGCGCCATGCTACAAGCAATATCTCAGTTGCTTCTTAAAAATTGGCCAAGTCTTCGTGAGAATTTAAGGTATCACGATGATGTAGCCTTAAACTATTCATTTTTCTATGATGACAATGCTCATGATTTATTAGCCCCTGATGGTCGTGAGCTGGCAACACGCTTTGCGCTCTTAGCAGATAGCTATGGTGAGGAAATTGAAAAGGCCTTAGTTGGCTGTGGTATTGAGCAAAAAATTGCCAAAGCGCTTGAGAAAAACGAGCACCTACCTGATTTTGATCGCTTAGTTAAGCTTCAAGCTCGAGTTGCCAAGCGTATTTTAAGCTCCTTTGTTCTCTACCTTGGCTTTGATGAGGAGGAGAGAACAAGTCCTGAATATTCGCGCATGAGCATATGTGGTACTGAGGATGTTGAAGGGCCTCTTTTTGAAGAGCGCTTGACCATTACCAAAGAAAAAAACGGTGAACAAATGATCCCCACCTTGCCTGAGCTTACTAGACATTATATTGATAATTGTGGTAAAGAGCTTTTAGTTGAGCATTTGACCGCGCTCGTCAATCGCATGGTAGGCAAGAATCTTAATGCCAACTGCCGCTATAAATTTAGTGCCGAGCAGGGGGATGAGTTAAATGCTATCCTAGATGGCTTAACTGATGTGTTGAAGGCTTAAGGAGCAATGATGGAATTAAAATTAAGACCAGGTGCTAATGATGTCATAATGCATCCTCAAGGTCCTGGGCAGGCTATCATGACTATCAAGGCTCAGATAGTCAATTTTGATAATGATACTGATGGTGTAGTCTTTTGGTTTAAAAAAAGCAATGGCGATATCATTGTTGAAAAGCACTTATTGCCACTAAATCCTAATGATCTTGAGCTTAAGTTTTTACTTGAGACCGATGTAGTAAATAAGTTAATAGAAAGTAGAAGTCCTTTCTTTTTGGTAAATTTTGCAGGAAACTCTGCTGATCTGCGTCTAGGTATTCGTGGACGCTTGGCCATGGGGCAGGAAAAAGCTCCGAGTGCGCCCGAAAATCCTGCGCCAAAGGAAGCTCCAGTCGAGGATGCTATTGCTCAAGAGCCGCTAAAGATTGAACCTGAACCAAAGGTGCAAGCTCATAGCACTAAAAAGCCTCTTTCTACGGCTTTGATTGCCGCGATTGTAAGTGGCGTGCTCCTTTTAGCCATCATTGCCTTTGCCCTTTGGTATTTCCTTTTAAGAGCTGATGAGGTAGTAGCACCTCAAGCTACAGCACCGGTACCGACTACCGAGGAAAATGCTGTTGCAGCTGAGGATCAAGCAAAGCAAGATGATGGTTTAAAGCAAGATAATGCGGTCGCAGTTCCTGCAGTGTCATCAGCCCAAGTTGCAACTGGTGGCGTGAGCTTTGGCAGCTGTGATCTAAATTCAAATAGCGATGATAAGGCCTTAATCTCAGAGTGCATGGCCACCAAGCCTGATAATGCTACCTTATTAAAGCTTGGCAATGAGGCAATGAGCTCTGAGCGCTGTGATATTGCCGCGCGCGTGTTTTCATCTTTGGGACGAGCTGGTGCCGAGGGGGCTGCCTTGACCTATGCCCAATATTTTGATCCTAATTCTAATTTAAATTCAAAATGCGTAAAAAAGGATGAGGCTCAAGCTAAATATTGGTATGAGAAGGCTAAGAATAGTTCAAGTGCTAGCGATGTAAAGGCTGCCACCTCCGCACTTGAGAGCATGAAATAGGGGAGATATTTCATTATGAAAATTAAAAGCTTAGCCTTTGCATGTGCAGTAAGCTGTGGGCTTATCGGAGTATCAGAGCAATCTCTTGCCTCTCCCTTACTTATGGAGAATAAGGAGAGCCTCTATGAGCGTGTGCTTACCACTCCATCTTGTGTGTTAAAACAAGATGCCAATGATCAAGCTGGTAAAAAAATAGCGGCCTTTACGCGCTACTATGTCTATGCTCATGATGGTGATTTGTTAAAGGTAGGCCCTGATACTAGCGATAAGATCGCAGGTTTTATTGATTCCTCTTGCGCCGTTCCTTGGAAATCACAGACTGCCTTGATGTTCACCAATCCTGCAGGACGTGATCGCGCCGCCATCTTTGCAACGCAAGATGCCTTAAATAAGATTGCCGATGCCAATGATAAAGGTAAAAGTGCTAGTGCCTTAAATAAGGAGCTTGAAAGCAAGGGCAGTGCTAAAGATGTAATTGCCCGTGAGCCTGAGACCTATGTTGATTATAAAAAGCAGTTTTATCTGCTACCTATAACTAATTTTGAAGAGGTGATGCTACAAGATGGAGCCTATGCGCGTGAGCTTGAAATAGCATCTATTTCTAAGGATGGAGCGCAAAAGCTTAATAACGCTGCCCAAGATCCTGGCAAAATTAAAGCATTTAAAGCCGCAATTGTCTTTGTAATCGATTCCTCCATTTCTATGCAGCCCTATATTGATAGGACTAAGGAAGCGGTAAGCTCTGTTTACAAGCGTCTTGAAAAGGAGCATTTGCAAAACTCAGTGCAGTTTGGCTTGGTATCCTTTAGATCATCAACTAAGGCAGTTCCTGGTCTTGAGTACACCTCAAAGCTCTATGTAAAGCCTGGAGATGTCTCATCTGCTAATGACTTTGAGAAAAAGGTTAAGGATCTAGGGCAGGCAAAGGTCTCCTCGGCAGCCTTTGATGAGGATTCCTATGCTGGTATCAATGAGGCGCTCTCTAAGATTAATTGGAAGGATTATGGCGGACGCTATGTAGTGCTAGTTACTGACGCCGGCGCCATTGGTGGCTCTGATAAGCTCTCATCAACTGGTCTTGATTCAAAGGAGCTTCGTTTGGAGGCTCAGCATCAAGGGGCAGCCGTCTATGCCTTGCATCTTTTGACACCCTCTGGAAAAAAGGCAGGAGATCACGACAAGGCTAAGAGTCAATATGAGGATCTAACCTATAACGAGGTTGTGGGTAAGAGTCTTTATTATCCTGTTGAGGCTGGTGATGTAAATGCCTTTGGTGAGATGGTAGATAAGCTATCCTCATCTATTGCATCGCAGGTAAAGATGGCAGCTGAGGGTAAGGTTTCAGCAGGCTCTGCGCAAAGTCAAAAGGCTGATGATGCTATGGCTAAGGATACGGCATTGCTAGGTCATGCCATGGCTTTGGCTTATTTAGGTAGTGTTAATGGCACTACGGCCCCTGATTTCTTCAAAGGCTGGATCCTAGATAGAGATCTGGCAACTCATAATAAAGCCACGGCAACTCCGGTAGTGCTTATGACTAAATCAGAGCTCTCTGATTTAAAGGAGGTTACTGCACGCGTACTTGAGGCTGCCAACCGCGGAATTCTAGCCCCTGATGATATGTTCGCGCAGTTAAGATCAGCAGCTGCTGCCATGGGGCGCGATCCGGCTTCTTTAAAATCTGATAAGAGCTTGAAGCTCTCTGAAATGGGGCTTTTAGGTGAGTATCTTGATGATCTTCCCTATAAAAGCCGTATTCAGGAGCTTGATGAGGAGAGCTGGTCTGCAATGGGCGCTGATGAGCAAAATCGTCTCATTGAGGATCTTGAGCAAAAGCTTAAGTTTTATCAAAATTGCAATGACGATACCGACAGATGGGTAAAGCTTGCAGACGGCGCGGCAGCCTCTGATAGTGTCTATCCAATTCCCTTGGAGGCCTTACCTTAATGCTTGAGGTAGAGGATCTTAGCTTTGCCTATGGCAAGGATAGTGAACGCTTTGAGATTGCGCTCAAGGCGTTAAGCCTAAATAAGGGTGAAATTGCGGTTTTAACGGGAGTTTCTGGCTCTGGTAAGTCAACCTTGCTTGAGTGTCTGGCGCTAGTTCGTTCAAAGTTTAAGGCCGCAAAATTTCAAATTGATGATCAAAATGTTGCCTTGATGGATGAAAGACAAAGACATTTGCTACGTGCGGCCTTGATAGCTTTTATGCCTCAGCAGGGAGGCTTAATCCCTTTTTTAACATTAAAGGATGACTTTGAGCTTTCAATTAAGCTTGCCCAAAAGGCATATAAGGCATTAGACATTGAAGTGCCTGATATAAGCTTAGATCATGCCTGTGATTTAGCCCAAAGTTTAGGAATAGGCAATTTTTTAAAGCGTCTGCCGCAGGAGTTATCGCAGGGACAAAGCCAAAGAGCATCCTTTGTTAAAGCAATCTCGCGAGGACCTAAGCTTTTATTAATGGATGAGCCTACCTCAGCCTTAGATCCTAATCACGCTCATAAGCTTTTTGAGGAAATGATTGAGATCACAAAGAAAAATTCTCTCTGTGTGTTAGCTGTCACGCATGATTTAAGTTTGGCTGAGCGCTTTCATTTAAAGCAGTATTGCTACGATCAAGCTCAAAGCACCGCCTCACAAAGTGTCTTTAAGCAATATTCACCTCAATATTAATAGGAGCTTTAATGATCCTATCTTTAAGCCTTGCCGATTTAAAACATGAACGTGTTTTAAGTATCTGTGCCATCGCGGCAATGACTGCGGTTTTAGCCCCCTTATTATTACTTTTCTCTCTGCGCTATGGGATCTTGTCAACTCTTGAGCACAATTTAAGCTCTAATCCGCAAAATTTAGAGCTTAGAATGCTTTCAGGCTATAACCTGCCACGCTCCTTTTTTGAGGAGCTCAGATCTGATCCTAATGTTGGCTTTGCAGTCGAGATGACACGTGCTTTATCGGTAAGTGCCGATGTTAGCTCTAATGGCAGAGTTAAGACAGGTGCTGAGTGTATCCCCACAGCCACAGGCGATCCGCTACTAGCCTTTTCATCTATAAAAGATTTAGCAAATGATGATGAGGTGGTAATAAGCAATTCTCTTGCATCAGATATGAAGGCCAAGATAGGGGATAGCATTCGTTTAGCTATAAGCAGGATCAAGGATAGTCAAACGCAAAGAGCAGTACAGAGCTTTAAGATAAAAGGAATACTGCCATCCTCGCTCTCATCAGGCTATAAGCTTTATCTTCCCTTAAAAGTGATCATTGCGATGGAGGATTATCGTGATGGCTATGAGCCCTTAATCTTCTCAGATGGCTCTAATGAAAATTGCGCGCGTGAAAGCTTTGCTAAGGTTAGGCTCTATGCCAAAGATATTGATAGCGTAAAGCCCTTATCAATGAAGCTTAGAGAGAAATACAACATCCAAGATAAGCTTGCTGAGATTGAAGAACTGAAATCGCTCACCAGAACCTTAAACTTTATTTTTATAACTATAGCCTCAGTATCCGTAATTGGTGGTGCGTTAGCTGTTGGAGGACTTATATTCTCTGGAATATCGCGTAAGGAGCGCTCCCTTGCACTGCTGCGCATAAGCGGACTTAGCGATCTGGGGATAGTGCTCATGATAGCCCTTGAGAATATGATCCTTGCAATGATCGCCTTTATCGCCTCATTTTTACTTTATGAGGCCGGAGCAATGGCCTTTTCAAAATACTTCTCTCAAGCCCTCAAGGATGGCATGGTAGTCTCGATGCTTACTCCTTTGCATTTAGTGATATTTTTTATAGCTTCATTATTGCTGTGCGCCTTTATCTCAGTTTTAATTACTGTGACTAAGGTATTAGCAGTGACACCGGCGCAAGCTTTGAGAAATGGTTAGCTTCTTTTAAAACCAAATTTTATCAGGTAAATTGCAAGCTTTTTAAGCGCTTTTAAGAGATGAACTTGTGCAACATAACTATGCAAAAATCGCATCAATCATAATTTGCATAAATGTAGTTGCACAAATTCAGGGAGGATTTTAAGGCTAAGCTTTAAAAGTCCTAGCCTAAGCATTCATCAAGTACCTTTAAGATCTTCTTAATCTCAATAGGCTTGGCGATATGACCATTTAAGCCAGCCTCAAAGGACTTATGCTTATCCTCTTCAAAGGCATTGGCAGTCATCGCAATGATAGGAATATTGGCCTTTTTCTGGTTTTCAAGCTTACGAATAGCACGAGTGGCGCTGTAGCCGTCCATCTTTGGCATCTGAATATCCATAAGGATCAAATCATACTTATCCTCGTCGACTTCTTGCATGCGCTCTACTGCCTCAGAGCCATCGTTAACGCTCTCAACGATTAATCCAGCCTCTTCAAGCAGGGCCTCGGCAATTTCACGATTTAGAGCATTGTCCTCAACTAACAGAACCTTTTGTCCCTCATGGTTACTGCTCTTACTATGTTGAGTGACCACTTGTGCATGTCCTGGATCTTTTAATACATCAACAAGCTCTGACATAAAGAGCGGCTTTGAGACAAAGGCGGTGACTCCTGCTTTTCTTGCCTCCTCCTCAATATCAGTGCTGTCATAGGCGGTAAGAATGATGATAGGAACATCGTTGCCTATGGTGCCTCTAATTCTACGTACCGTTTCAATGCCGTTCATATCTGGCATCATCCAGTCAATGATGTAGACTGCAAAGGCCTCACCTGATTCCCAAGCCTCTTTAGCACGAAGCACGGCCTCCTTGCCGGTGGTAGTCCAGTCAGCCTGCATTTGAATTTTACGTAGCATCTTGCTCACGCTCATACAGGTGTTGGCATCATCATCGACTACTAAGGCTCTCGCACCTCTTAGTCTTGGCTGGATCTCGTAATGGATGGCACTAGAATTAAGCTTGCAATTTAGGGTAACAATAAACTCTGAGCCCTGGCCCTTTTCACTCTTAAGCGCAATGGTGCCGTTCATCATTTCTACTATGTGCTTAACAATAGCAAGTCCTAGGCCTGTACCCTGAATACCGCTTTCGGTGACAGTTCTTTCTCTTGCAAAGGAGTCGAAGATCTGTGCTTGGAATTTCTCATCAATGCCTATGCCGTTATCCTTGATCCTAAATTCAAAGGTGGCATAGCCCTCAGTTTGGCAGGGCTTTTCGCTAACCTGGATCTTGATAGTACCGCCAAAGGGAGTAAATTTCACTGCATTGCTGACGATGTTTAAGAGGATCTGATTTAGACGTAGCTTGTCAGTTAAAATATCCTCGTGAATGACATCCTGAGTATCAATAAACAGATCCTGTTGCTTGGCACAGATATTTCCGTGAATAATCGATCTTAGATCATGCATGATATCAGGCAGATGCACGGCCTTTTCTTCAATCTTGACCTTGCCATTTTCAATGCGACTCATATCGAGTACATCATTGATGAGGCTCAATAAATGCTTACTTGAAATACCAATCTTATTTAAATATTGATACACGTGCTCCTTGTTATCAATATGGCTTAATGCAAGCGCAGTAAAGCCAATGATGGCATTCATCGGGGTACGTATGTCATGTGAAATATTATTTAGGAAGAAGGTCTTGGCCTTATTAGCATTTTCTGCAGTGGCAAGTGCCTTTCTTAAGGCATTCTCCTGAGTAATTTCATGTTGTTTTTCTAAGGTGACGTCACGATTGGCAACTAATACCGCATTTAAATTGCCGTCTTCATCATAGTCTTGAGGAACTAGCACCGAGCGTATCCAGGTACCATCAGCCTTTTGGAAGGTGAATACCAGTGATTTTGAGCCCTTGAGTCTTTGTATCAATGTCTCCATGCACATAAACTCTAGATATGCTTCATAAAACTGAGGTGCTACAGTTTCCTTAATTTTACGCAATATCCTCTCTGAGGCTTGTCCATCTGCAGGAGGAATAAGGGCTATATCTACCCCCTTTAAGTTTTCCACCTGATGTGAATTTATATGCACTAGATGCAAAGAATAGTAAGCCTGACCAATTGCTTGAATGATGCGCAGACGCTTTTGCTCGCGTAGCATGCTCTTTTTTACTGATCGGCTACTTGCCAAAATAAAGATGAGGAAGACGATGATGGAAACTAGCGCGTAAATGCTGCAAACAATATTTCTAGTTAAAAAGATCTGTGATACTGGGAAGAGCATATAGAGCTTATAGCTATCTATAGCATCCTTTTTACAAATCCATTCTTGATCATCATAGTTTACGATAGAGAGCGCAGGATCATGCTTTATGGCAGTTTCTGTTATTAATTGTTGCCATTGAACCAGAGTTTCACTTTGTAGCTTATCATCATTGCTACTCACAATAACATTGTTATCACTTACGACAACAAGGCCATTTTTTTCAAAATGGAAGGATTTAAATAAGGTGCTTAGGGTTAGATCTCCATAGGCCTCACCCATTTCTTCCTTAATCTTTAAGGTAACTAATAGTCCCGTGCTATCCTTGCGAGCTAGTACCACCGCATCATAGAGTGAGCCTTCGCTTGATACCTGCGTGGTATATATTTTCTTAGGATATTGAACAATTTCGTTGATATAGCTTTGCTCTACTAAGGATTTACATACCTGCTCAGCATTGTCATCAGGGGCAATTTGGGTGGTGACATGCAAATCTTTATCTAAGAGAAAGACGCAATCTATATGTTGCTCTTCAAGATAATTTTTTAGCTTTGTTTTATCAATAGCATTCCACTCAACAAGATGATTGCTAAGCTCAGTGGTTTTATCCAAAAGGCGAGTTAAGCTTTTTACCTTGTCATTTGCACGGTAGGATTCGTAATAAATGATGCGGGTCTTGCTAAAGGAAATATTTTCATCAAAGGTGACATCGATATTACGCATGTCACGCACCTGTAGGGCATAGAACAGCGCAATGCCAAAAACAATCAAGGCCACAAAAACAATATGGGGTAGGCCAATGGCTTTTTTTATATTAGTTAGCATGTTGTCGTTTACCACACTGTTTTTTCCGGATTAAGGCCATATTTTTGAGCGATCTGCGCAATAATGCCTTCTCTTTTGAGGTCGCTGATGGTTTTGGTAAGCTCTGATACAAGCTCTTGGTGTGAGTCTTTAAAAAAGGCGACGCCAATTTGAGAAATATAGGGGCTTTCATTTAGGAGGGTATAGATTTGGGGATTGGTATTTACAAATTTAGCAATTAACGCCTCGTGACCTGCGATCGCATCTACATAGTCCTTGCGCAAGGAGGCAAAGAGCTCATCTACAGTTGCAAAGCTATAAAGACTGCGTACATTAGTAAGCTTTGAGCCTTTGACCCTTAAAAAGACCTCTTCTGCCTTGGTGGTGGTTTGTACGCCAATTATTTTATTAGTGAGATCCTCTAAGCTGTGGATCTTGCTTTTAATACGCACGGCTACTACTTGTCTGCTGTACATATATGGACCTGCCCATTGATATTTCTGCTCGCGTCCTGACATGGAATAGCAGCTCCAAATACAATCAATAGTACCTTGGGCAAGCAGCTTATCCTTTTCACTCCAAGGAATTACCTGATATTTTGTCTTATATCCAAGCCTTGCAAACGCTAAATTTGCAAGCTCAACATCGATACCAACATATTCACCATTGATATCCTGATAGCTATAGGGAGCAAAGGTATCAATACCAATAACTATGGTTTTGTCGGTGGTATTAGCGCTGTGTGCGTTGTCACTTGCAAAGGTAGTTATGCTTAACATCAGCATGCTAAACGTTAAAACTGCTTTATAAAGGCGTTTGAGGAACTTCATATATATATATGGATTTGGGCAAATTACAAACGGCGCATATTTTACCTGATCTTTGTTGGTAAAAATCACAAAATGGAGGTGAAAACTTTACAAAGTTTTAACACAAGCCACGTTTTTGCCAAACCTAAATTGTTGATGCGTAACAATTATCGTGCGTCCCGCTTACTTGCAAGGCTTAAGAGTGAGCGTGTGAATTACATAAAAGAATTGGATATAAAAGATACATAAACGCAATTATTAGCATATGATCATAGGGAGATCATAGGGAATAGTTACGAAATTGAAGATGAATACCAAAGAATGGTTGTAATTATTTTGGATAAAGGCTTTTATCCTTGGGAGTAGGCTAAATAAATGCAAGGTAGATTTTGTTTAAGTGCGGTAAATTGTGCCAAGGCTACACTCTTATGCATCAGTCTTTTGAGCTCCAATATTACGCTTGCTGCCACCTCCTTTGAGGATCCTAATATGCTTGATGATGATATTGTGATCCCCATGCCTTGTAATGATGTGATGATCTTTCGTAAGGTTTACACGAGCAATGGCAATGAGCGTATGAAGGATAATCGCTTTATCTCAGGCTTAAGTGGCTCTGATAGTCCCTTTGCGCAGGATCCATCCACTTCCTATATTCAAGGTGGCTTTGAGGATAAGCAGGGCTTTTATTATTTAATCGGAAAATATGAGGTAACCTCAAGGCAGCATCAGGAGCTTATGGGGAAATGTCAGACAACTGATGTTTCTATGAAGGATAAGCTTCCTGCAGTATCCTTATCGTGGTTTGATGCCGTTGAAGCCTCGCGCAATTTTTCTAAATTTTTGCAGTCATCAGATATGCTTAAGACGCAATTTAAGCGCCAGATCTTTGCAAGACTACCCTCTGATGCTGAGTGGGAATACGCTGTACGTGGTGGGCAAAAGGTTTCTCGCTCTGAGTTTGAAGGAAATTTGCCTCCTATGGACGGGGCTTTGTCAGAGTATGCCTGGCATCAAGGTGCTCAAAGTGCTGCGGGACATTTAAATATTGGTGGCCGCCTCAAGCCTAATGCCCTTGGGATCTATGACATGCTTGGAAATGTGCAGGAGATGATATTAGAGCCCTTTCATGCCGTAAGAACTGGACGTATGCATGGTCAAAGTGGAGGTTTTGCTACTCGTGGTGGTAGCTATTTAACTCCAGCCTCAGCTATAAGCTCTGCCTTACGTACTGAGAAAGCCTATTTTAATAATGGTAAGGAGCTTACTGCTAAGGATGTAGGCTATCGCTTGGTGATTGGAACCTTAGTTGCAAATGATGCAAGTGAGGTTAAAGATCTTAATAGCGAGATTTCAAATCTTGGAACCTCCGATACCACGGGCAAGGCCGATGGAGCGCAGCTTGATAACATCAGTAAGCTTGATGAAATTATCAAGAAGATGAAGCAGGATGCCTCCAAAATAGAGGGCGAAAAGCAATCACTTGCTAAGGTTAACGATGAGCTTAAAGATAGCAATAAGGATTTAAGCTTGGAGCTTAATAATTTACGTGAGCAGATGGTCAAATCAAATGCTGAGCGTGATGAAATGCGCGATGCCGCGCTTATTTCAAATCTGCGTTTAGGAGGCTTCTTGTGTCGCTCTATGGCGGATGAATACTCATCCTATGAGTATTTTAAAAAGACCTCTGAGGCCTTGAAGGCGCGCTGTGATGCCAATAAGGTCATGTGCCCATCCTATGAGGCTACTAAAAAAAGCGCCCAAAGTTCAAAGGCTTCATTAAACTCACTTGCAACCTATTATGGCGATACCGTCTCTGAGGCCGTATCTACCTATGATGCTAAGCTTATTGCCAAATTTATTGAGGAGGCGCGTAAGACCTTCAATCAAGGCTCGATGCCTCTTTTTATTGATAAATATGCCGAGCATTTAAAGGAATATAAGAAAAGAGCTAAGGATGCTCAAAAAAATAGAGATTTTTGGTCAGAGCAATGTCATGCCCTAGTTGGAAGTAAAAAGTAAATGCTCAGAATTAAAAGAATAGCAAAAGGTAGTGTTACTACCCAATCCTTAGCGCTTATAGAAAATCTTGAGCGCTGGATAAAGGAGCTTACGCTTAAAGTTGGACGTGATAGTGCGTGCCTGTTGCCCCATGCCACGATAGATAATGAGTATATTAATTTCACCACCGAGCGTGCAGGGGGTACTAAGGATAGCTCACTAAAGCAGTTAAATGAAAAGGAGCAACTACAGCTACAAAAGCAAATTGCTCCCGTACTTGCTTTTTTAGATAGCAACAAGCCCTTAGCAGATAGTAGCCTTGAAAAACAGCGCTCTTACCTCTCTGCCTTAATAAAATCTGCACTACATCTTATAGCTTTTGAGCAAGGAGTATATGTTTTACTGCCCTTTGAGAGCTATGTTGAGGAGAAGGCTAGGCTTGCAGCCATGGTGGTACCTCCTGTACCTGCAAAAAGAGGATGCCTCTTACCTCTGCTTCTAGCTCTTTTAGCTTTATTACTGCTATTGCTTGCTCTTTGGTATTTCTTATTAAAGCCTTGGCCCTTTGAGGAAAGCTTTCAGGATGCCATCGATCGTCTGCTAGGACGAGAGATTCCATCGCAGGTAGTAGAGCCTCCTGTAGCTTTAAAAGATCCTGAGCCTATGGTAGAGGAGCCTGAACAAGAGGATGAAGCTGAAACATCTGATCCTAAGGTTGATGAAGAAGCCCTAAAGGCTCAAGAGCAAGCCTTAGCAGAACAAAAGCGCTTAGAGGAGGAGCGTAAGGCTCAGGAGGCTGAGGCCTTAAAGCTTAAGCAGGAGCAGGAGCAGGAGGCAAAAGAGAAGGCCGAGCGTGATGCTAAGGAGAAAGCTGCGCTTGATGCTAAGAAGAAGACCGATCAAGCTACCAAGAACACCAAGGCTGTACCAAAGTGTAAGACCTTAAAGCAGCAGGGGACTATGCCTAAGATGGTAATTGCCTTTGATGGCTCAGAGTCCATGCTCATTAATGATGTCCCTGGTAGTGCCTCGCGTCTTGCCGCCGCCACCACAGCTGCCCGCAAGCTTGCCGATACCATAGATAAGAATGTGGAGATTGGCTTTGTGGAGATTAATGGCTGTCCTGCATCTAAATCTCGTGGCTTTTATACTGGAATTCAGCGTCCGGCGCTTAAAGAGACAATTTCTAACATCAATCCTAGGCGCTATGATGGTATGACACCGCTTATTGATGGTTTGCAACAGATCTCGCGCATGACCGATGGCGTAAATGCTGATGCGGTGGGTATTTTAATTTCAGATGGTGAGGATACCTGTCAAGCTACGCGCAATTTGGATATATGCTCGGTTGCCAAGGCTATTCATAAGCGTAAGCCTCGTCTTAAAATTCATACCATATTAATCGGTGAGGATGCAGGACAGGCAGCTTGTGTAGCTAGGATCACAGGTGGTAAGGTGTTCTCTCCTAAAAATGCTGGTCAAATAAATGCCGATCTGCAGGCATCTGGCTCTGAGATGAAGAAGGTTTGTGAGGAATAGTGATGTATAGCGGCACAATGTTAAATAGTGGAAGTGTTAAAAACTATGTCCCAATAGGTGAGGATGGACGCCCGGTGTGGGCCTCAGCCGATGCCTTTCGTCAGGCTATAGCCTTAGCTCCAGCCTTAGGACGCAAGTATGCTGATATGCTAGCTGTTCCAAGATTTAGTAAGGCTGGGGAGACGGTAAATTGGTTTGTGCCCTTTGAGCCTTTGGATCCATCTGGGCATCAAATTGTGATGTGGAATGCAGCCTCACTTGAGGAAAAGCGCGCGGCCATGATCATGCTCAATGATTTTGAAAGGCGCTTAAGCTCCTTTGGCCGTGATCTTCAGCAGCATGCCTTAACTGCAGATGATAAGGTCTTTGCCCATTTCTTAACCGGAACCTCAGTTACCGAGAATCTGCCGGCAGTGCATTTTCCTGATATAGACTGTGTATATATAGTAGATGGTAAGCCCGTTATTACCTTCTGGGGCTTTTTAAAAAGGGGCGAGAATTTAAATGCTTCGCCCTTTGAGGCACTTCGTCCAAAGAATGCTCCTAAAAGTACAGCTCCTAAGGAGAGTGCTAAGGTTGCATCAGTGGCTGCTCCTTGGTGGAAGAGGCATCTATTATGCTTATGTCTCTTACCGCTATTGCTCGCGCTATTAGCATTATTAGGCTATTTACTTTGGTGGTGGCTCTTTGCAAGGCCCTTGAATTTAGGCTTATTTGAAGCAACGCCAGATCTTAAAAACTGGTCCTTAGAGCCTGTTAAGGAGGAGAGTATTACACCTCAAGATGGCATAAATATAAAGGGAGTGGATACTACAGTTACTCCCGTAAATGGGGTAGTGGATGGTGTTAATGCAAAGGCTGTAGACGGGACAGCTTTAAATCCTGTGGCAACTGATGAAGAGAATGGGGCGCAGGATTTAGCACATGCTGATCCTAAGGCTTTGGATGATGCGTTAGCACCGGATGCAAAGGATGATGGTGAGAGTGCAGTTGATGATCCTCAAGCTTTGGCAAAGGCTAATGATGATGCAACTGATAATAGTCAAAAAGAGACTGCAAATGATGATGGCTCTCAATCTCAGGACAATACCCCACAGGATCAAAGTGCTCAAGATCAGGATGCCAAAGATCAAAATGCACAGGATGAAGCTACACAGGATGAAGTAAGTCAAAATCAGACTAATCCTGTAGATCTTGATAATGCCAAGGCATCTCAAAATACTGATGAAAACGGCAATCTTAAGCTTGATAAAGCTGCCTTAAATGCCGGCAACGTGCAGGGACTTGATGGCTCTTGGAATACCTCCGCAGGACTTGTGGACTCGCGTACGGGCAAGCCTGTTTCGATTAAATATAAGTTTAAGGATGGCTCAGGCCAAGCTGAAGTGGTGCGCTCTGATGGTGTTAAGTGTCAGACCTCATCCAAAGGCTCTGCCGTAAGTGGGGCATTATCTATATCAGGAGGTCTAGCCTCCTGCTCTGATGGCTCTAGCGTGCAATTGCCTAAGGTTAAATGTACTCCAGATGCCAATGGTAAGACCTCCTGCGTAGGTGTTTATGACAACACCAATGGCAAGAGTGAAAACGTCAATATGGATCTTTATCGTTAGCCTGTGAGAATTGTTTTAAGGAAATAGAACATTATGAACAAAGCTTTATTTAAAACTACCATAATTTCCTTGATGGTAAGCTCTGCTTTGGCACTTAGTGGCTGTAATTCAACTACGAATACTTCTAATAGCCAAAGCGTAAATACTCAGGCCTTAAATGATCCTAATGTATCGACTGCATTAAAGCATGAGGATGCAAGCTTCTTCTCCCAATCTGGTGCTGTAGCCTGTGGCACAGGCGCAGGTATTGGTGCGCTAGCCTGTCTTTTATTAAAGGATGATCATCGAGCAGGCTGTATTGCACTTGCCGCTGCAGCAGGATGCGCGCTTGGCATGGGCGCAAATTACATGATGGACAATGTAAGAGCTAACTATGCCACCACCGAAGAGCAGCTAGATGCCACTGCCACGCAGGTACAAAAGGATCTAGAGATCACGCAAAATCTCAATACTAATGCTAAAGAGGTCTTAGCCGATGATAAAAAGAGCGTGGCTAAATTGCTTAAGGATTATAAGAAGGGAGTTGCTACCAAAAGTGAGCTTAGTCAAAAGAGTGCACAGCTTACTGCCAACCTCAATTATTTAACTACCCAGAAAAAGGAAGCTGAAAATCGTCTTTTGCAGGAGGAGCAAACTCGCAATGCGGTTGTTGCTGATGCAGGTGGTGCCGATGCCTTAGCTGCTGCTGATAAGAAGGCTTTGCGTGAGCTTGATGACGATATTGCGGCCTTGAAAAAACAAATTGATGAGGCTAACTCCAATATCGTTGCCTACTCTGAGCTACAAAATAAGCTTGCAGTAAAGCTATCTTAATTGAGATTTTAGGAAGTAAAGATGAAAAAGATTAATTGCTTAGCTTCAATCGGCGCCGTATTGCTATTAAATGGCTGTAGCGCCACTGCGGAAAATTGCGATCCCTCAGTTGATCCTGGCTTCTTCTCTAAAATGGGCTGTATCGCCTCAGGCTCCTATGCTCAGCGTGTTGAGCAGAAAAAACAGCAGGTAGCCGATCTGCGCGCAGAGCTTTCATCCTTATCTAAGGAGACGCAGGAGCTCTATGCATCTGATACCTTAGTTAAAGAGGAGCGCGCTCAGGCTCAAAGCCGTCTTGATCGCATCGATGAGGATTTAAGTGCTTTAAAGGCCAAGGTTTCTAAGCAGACAGGTGAGAGCTCTGCCTTATCAAAGCAGATAGCACAAGCTCAGGCGCAATCAAAGACGGTGAGAAATCTTCCGGAGAGTGCTTCAGTTTTAGAGAAAAAGGCTGAGAAGCAGAAGCTTCAAAAGGAGCTTGATGATTTATATGAGGTACTAGCTACAGCACAAAATTAGTTTTTTTGCTTATCCTCTGGCCCTTTAAACTTTAAAAGGGCCTATGTCTTTCCAAACTAAATCCTCTCCTACTTACAACTAGGCGTAGTTGCCTAGCGTCTTTTAAAAGCTTGAAGCATTAGATTTAAATATGCATAGATGCTACTCAAAAGCTCTGTGCATGTTGCGTATTTTTTGCAAAACTATAAAAAATCGTAAGCGTTTGCATAAAGCTACTAGTTATCAAAGAGTTAATTTTAAATGCCTCAAGATCCTATTCATTTAGGGAAATAAACGCTGTGCATATTATCTTGCAGGGTAAAGTGTGACGGCTGACATAATTCGCAATTCAAACGCTTTCAAAAATCCGCCTTAGTTCACAGAAAACGTTTTCAGTGCAAGATTTTTACTAACATACCACTTACAATAAACTTAACGAAAAGAGATAAAGCCTAATTTATCCTTTCGTAACATTATTCATACAAATGACGAGGAGTAGTTATGAAGTTTGTTAAGACCCTGTTAGCCGCATCCTTAGGTGCCGCTATTGTTGCATCTTCCATGAGCGCAGTTCAGGCCAAGCAGATCACCATCGGTTTTTCTCAGATCGGCGCTGAGTCTGAGTGGCGTACTGCCAACACCAATGATGTTAAGGCTGCTGCTCAGGCCCACAACATCGATTTGAAGTTCTCTGATGCTCAGCAGAAGCAGGAAAACCAAATCAAGGCTATCCGTACCTTCATCGCTCAGAAGGTTGATCTCATCGGTTTCGTACCTATTGTTGCAACCGGCTGGGATAACGTTCTACGTGAAGCAAAGCGCGCTAAGATCCCTGTAATGATCATGGATCGTGATTTGACTGTCTCTGACCCTTCACTCTACGTTGCTAAGATTGGTACCGATTCTGTAACTGAAGGTAAGAAAGCCTTTAACTGGATCGATGAATATGTTCAGAAGAATGGCATCAAGCCTCGTAACGGTGGCGATAAGATCAATATCGTAGTCTTGGAAGGCACCGTGGGCGCATCTGCAGCAACTGGTCGTTCTAAGGGCTTTAATGATGCATTAGCTGCCTCTCCTAACAAAGATAAGTACAACATTCTTGCCTCACAAACTGGTGACTTCACTCGTCAGAAGGGCCAAGAGGTTATGGAATCTTTCTTAAAGTCCTATCGTAATGATATCGATGTACTCTTCGCTCAGAACGATGACATGGCCTTAGGTGCAATTCAGTCAATTGAGTCTGCCGGCCTCAAGCCTGCAAAGGACATCATCATTGTCTCCTGCGACGCTGTTAAGGGTATCTTCCAGGCTATGATCGATGGTAAGGCTAATGCTACCGTCGAGTGCAATCCTCTTCAGGGCGAAATCTTCTTCACCACCGCAGAGAAAGTGCTAAAGGGGGAGGCAGTACCTAAGAGCGTCTTTGTTGAGGAAGGCGTATATCCTGCAGATACTGCTAAGGAAGTCTTCCCGACTCGTAAATACTAATAGACAAGTATTGCAGTTTATGAAAACTGCCCAGTGCTTGTGATAAGTGCGTAAGGCACTTGTACAGGGGGATGAGTTTTCATCCCCCTGTTTAAATTTAACAGGGGTATTTTTTTACCTTAGTCATTCACTCATTTCTCAGGAGGGCTCAATGGCCTCTGACAATGATTTAATCCTTAGGATGGAACATATCGATATGTTCTTCCCTGGAGTGAAGGCGCTTAAGGATGTGGCCTTCAACCTAAGACGTGGTGAGATCCACTCGCTTATGGGTGAAAACGGTGCTGGCAAGTCTACCTTAGTTAAGGTTCTGACTGGTGTATATCAAAAAACCGCCGGTGACGTTATTTACTGTGGTGATCACATTGAGCCCAAATCTCCGCTTGAAAGTCAAAAGATTGGTATTTCTACGGTGTATCAGGAGGTAAACCTCTGCGCTAATCTATCGGTTGCCGAGAATATCTATATTGGTCGTGAGCCTCGTACTAAGATGGGCGCAATTGACTGGAAGACCATGGAGCAGCGCTCAAAGAAGCTGTTACACGATTCCTTGGGTATAGATATAGATGTTACTAAGCTCCTAAGCTTCTATCCTGTGGCCATGCAACAGATGATTGCAATTGCCCGTGCTATCGATACCCGTTGTAAGATTTTGATTTTGGATGAGCCTACCTCATCCTTATCAGAGCGTGAGACCGAAAAACTCTTTGAGATCATGCGTAATCTGCGCTCTTTAGGTATCTCAATTATCTTTATTTCTCACTTCCTAGAGCAGATCTATACCATTTGCGATCGCATCACTATTTTGCGTGATGGCACCTATGTTGGTGAATATGAGGTTAAGAACCTGCCACGCATTGAGCTCATCTCTAAGATGATGGGTAAAGAGGTCAATGAAGGTGAGATTGAATCAAATGTTGATAAATCAAAGCCTTCAGATAAGCACATCATTGATGCTGATAATGTGGTAGTCCCTGGTAAGGTCAAGGATCTATCCTTTAATATTAAGCAAGGTGAGGTAATAGGCCTTGCAGGACTTTTGGGATCAGGTCGTACCGAAATTGCTGATCTGCTTTTTGGCCTTACTCCTAAAACCTCCGGCACCATGAAGGTCGATGATTTAGAGATCTCCTTTAAGTGTCCTATGGATGCGATGAAAAAGCGCATCGCCTTCTGCCCAGAGGATCGTAAGATTTCTGGTATTTTTGCAGATCTTACCGTACGTGAAAATATCATCATGGCCTTAGTTGCCAAGAACGGTATGTTTAGCCATATGTCACGTGCTAAGCAAAATGAGCTTGCTGATTACTATATTAAGCTTCTTAGGATCAAGGTATCTGATAGAGAGCAGCTAGTAGGGCAGCTCTCAGGCGGTAATCAGCAGAAGGTTATTATTGCAAGATGGCTTGCAACTCAGCCTTCATTACTAATTCTTGATGAGCCTACCCGCGGTATTGACGTTGGTACCAAATCTGAAATTGAGGCCTTAGCTGTGGCCTTGGCCAAAGAGAAGGGCATGTCTGTGGTGTTCATCTCAGGTGAGATGGGCGAAATGGTCAGAACCTGTTCTCGTATCATCGTGATCCGCGATCACATCAAGCTAACCGAGCTTGCAGAGGATGAGATTTCAGAGACTCATATCATGCAGGCAATTGCAGGAGATTACCATGGACATGCTTAGGAAATTCTCCCACAGCTCGCTAGCCTTGCCTTTGCTATGCTTAGGCGCGTTGCTGTTGTTTAATGCCATCTTCGTATCTGGCTTCTTTGATATCCAGGTCATGGATAATGGCAATTTGTATGGTCGTCCCATCGATATTTTGCGTCGTTGCTCCTCACTTATCATCCTTGCATTAGGTATGACCTTTGTCGTGGCAACAGGTGGCGTTGATATTTCTGTAGGTGCCGTGGTTGCTATTTCATCTGCCACAATTTGCTGCCTCTTAGGTGGTGATATTTCAGGTGAGGCCCACAATCCCTTTGCTGTAGCAATTATTGCAGCTATTGGTGTAGGCGTGCTCTGTGGTATGTGGAATGGCTTTTTGGTATCTAAGGTTAAGATCCAAGCCATGGTGGCAACTCTTATTTTGCTCACCGCAGGTCGTGGTATTGCGCAGTTAATGACTGATGGTCAAATCATCACTGTTTACTACCGTCCCTTTGAGTGGATTGGTGGCAATATCCCAGGCTGTCCGATCCCAACCTCCATGCTGATGGCTCTAGCCATGGTGCTTTTGGTACTCTTTATTGATAAGAGAACCTCCATAGGTACCATGATCCAGGCCGTAGGTATCAATCAAAATGCCTCACGCTATACCGGTATTAATGTTACCTTGGTGCTTTTTGCCGTGTATGTGTTCTCTGGCTTTTGCGCAGGTACTGCAGGCTTAATTGAATCCTCCATGATTAGAGCAGCTGATGCTAATAATGCAGGTCTTAATATGGAGATGGATGCCATTTGCTCAGTGGTTTTGGGCGGAACATTGATGATAGGTGGTAGATATTACATCGGTGGTACCATCATCGGTGCTATTACCATTCAAACGCTAACTACTACCATGTATGCAGTAGGTGTTCCTTCAGAATGTCTGCCTGCAGTGAAGGCTGTGGTTATCTTGGCAATCATCGTGCTTCAGTCTCAGAAGTTTAAGACCATGTTTGCAAATTATCGCTTAAAGAAGCTTGATAAGGCTCAGGGTAAGGAGGCTGCAAATGCGTAAGTTCTTCTCAAATGCAGTGGCATCACAGTATTTCTCATTTTATGTAACGCTAATACTGTTTGTTGTATTGTTTGGTGCCGGCTCCTTGTTATATCCAGGCTTCTTTAGCCTACAGGTATTCTTAAACCTGTTTATCGATAATGCACCTGTCATCATTATCTGCGTGGGTGTAACCTTTACCATACTCTCAGGCTTTGGCGGTATCGATCTGTCAGTTGGTGCAGTAGTTGCCTTAACCTGCATGACCTTAGCAGTCTTAATGCGTGATACCTCCTTAAGTCCTTTTGCCTGCATGGGCATAGTGTTGGTTATAGGCTTGGCAGTTGGTGCTTTAAATGGCTTTTTGATCACCTATTTTAAGCTTCAGCCCTTCATCGTAACCTTAGGTACCATGTTCTTATGCCGTGGTTTAACTGCTATTTTGTCCCGTGACAGTGTGCCTATCGATAATGAGCTTTATGGAGAGTTAGCCTTCTGGTCAGTTGAGATCGGTGATTGCTTCCTATCCCTAGGTGCCATCGTGGCCTTGATAGTAGTAGTAATTGCAACTATTGTGCTTAAATTTACCTCCTTTGGTCGAGGCGTCTATGCAGTAGGTGGCAACGAGCAGTCAGCCTCTTTGATGGGCTTGAAGGTCTCTAACATTCGTATGAAGGTTTACATGATCTCAGGCTTCTGCTCGGCACTAGGTGGTATTGCCTATTCCCTTATCATGCTCTCTGGCTATACCCAGCACGCTCTTGGTATGGAGATGGATGCTATTGCTTCATCCGTTATCGGCGGTACTCAGCTGATGGGTGGTGTGGCTTTCATTCCAGGCTGCTTAGTAGGTGTGATGATTCAGGGTACTATCTTGACCATAATTTCCTTCCAAGGTACCTTATCTGCTTGGTGGACTAAGATTGTGGTCGGTGTGTTGCTGTGCGCCTTCATCATGATGCAGGCTTTGGTAAATGAGCATAAGAACAAGCTCATGAGATTATCTGCAGAGGATAGCAGTAGCAAGGATAAGAAATAGCCTTTTAATGCTTTTTTTTAAGGGTCAGGGAGTACATTTCTGGCCCTTTTTATTTGTCTAAAATAGCTCAATGAGCTCGTTGTTTTGATAACATTAGAGAGGATGAAGAGCCTTTGATGATGTTTGCCGTGAGTGCTTATGATGAATGAATATGCAAATGAATTAAAGAGAGTTCCCTACGGCGTAGATGATTTTGTCTCTCTACGTAGAGGGTCGTTTGCATATGTGGATAAAACTCGCTTTATTGAGGTTTTAGAGCAAGAGGGGATAAGATTTCCTCTGATAGTGCGCCCGCGCAGCTTTGGTAAGAGCTTATTTACCAATATGCTCATGTCTTATTACGATGGTGCTGCAGCAGATCAGTTTGAGCAAAATTTCAAGGGTAGCTATATTTTTGATCATAAGACCAAGCATGCGTCGTCTTTTTGTGTGCTGTATTTTAGCTTTGATGGTATAAGCTCTGATGATATATGCGCAAGTTTCATAAAAAGCATTCAAAACTCAATTAGGATGTTTTTGCAAAGGTATCCTATTAGTGATGAAGACGCACAGTCGCTCTTAAACGAAATTTATACTAATCCTGGTATTCTCTTTACGATTTTTATATCCAAGGTTGCTAGAGTCCTTCCGCATAAGCTTTACGTGATCATCGATGAATATGATCATTTTGTAAATGATCTGTTATCTCAGGATAAAGGTAGCTTTGAGGATATAAAGAGCTCTCTGCAATTTGTAAGGGACTTTTTCACTGCGATAAAAAAATTCTGTGATGAAGGAATAGTCTCAAGGGTATTTATTACTGGAGTGACTTCAATATCCTTAGACTCTTTTACCTCAGGCTTTAATATTGCAGAAAGATTAAATAACCGTCCGGCCTTTGCTTCTTTATTTGGCTTTACCCATGCCGAGCTTAAGACCTTAATTCCAGAGGTTTTAGATTTAAAAAAATATGGCCATAGTGTGGATGAGGTTTTTGCTCGTATGCAGGAGCTCTATGATGGTTACCGCTTCTGTACTAAAAGTGATGTTCTCGTTTTTAATCCCTCACTTAGTCTTTATTACTTAAAAGAAGTACGAACTTTAAATCATGAGCCTAAAAAGCTGTTAGATCCTGACTTATCTCAAGCTTTATCCAAGATCCATGAAATTTTAAAGCTAGGTGATGTGGATTTTGTAAAAGAGGTTGTTAATAAGGCTATACGCCACGAAAGCATCCATATAGATGAGTTAGCTAGCTCTATAAATTTAAGCTTTCAGGAAAGAGTTGGAAATAGTGAATTAATCGCAACTTTGATGTATTTTGGCTATCTTACCTATGCAAATGATAGTTATTCATTCAAAGTTCCTAATAAAACTGTTTGGGCGCAATTTTTTGAGTATTACCTTATATATCTAGTAGGAATTGAAGCATTTAGCCTAACAAATATCGACTTTACCGAAGCCTTTAGTGGCCTAAGACAGGGCAATATTGAGAGTCTTTTAAGAACTGCTAGTGAGCATTTAAAGAGAAATAGAGATTTTCATACTGCAGATCATTTTGATGAGAGTGAGCTGCAGACGGCACTGCTTGCCATCATGTTCTTTAGTGATGATTATAAAGTACATGCTGTGGATGAAGTTTTTGGTAATGGTGAGGACTATGCAGTTTTGGTGATGCGTGCTAAGAATGAGCATTGGCCTTCATATTTGCTTAAGCTTAGCTATCTTAAAAGAACACATGCTGACGATGAAAGCATAAGCAGATCCATAGCGTCTGCCAAGACTCAGCTTGAACGTTATAGTGAGGCCGCCAATTTATCTTCTATTCCAAATTTAAGGAGACTTGTGGCTGTTTTTGCGGATCTTAAACTTAAAACTGTAAGAGATTTTATTTAAGTTTTTTAAGTCCAAGTACCATGAAGTTTACAAGGTTACACAGAGAGTATTGATATGAGTGATATGCAACGCCTATTAAAAATAGTTCCTTATGGAGTGGGAAGCTTTTCTGCTATTCAAGATGATGGCTTTGCATATGTGGATAAAACTAAATTTATTGAGATCCTTGAACAGGAGAAAATTAAATTTCCCTTTATAGTGCGTCCGCGTCGCTTTGGTAAGACCTTATTTACTAATACGCTCAAGTCTTATTACGATAGAGCAGAAGCAGATCAATTTGAGCAGAATTTTAAGGGAACCTATATCTACGATCATAAAACCAAGCTGGCGTCATCTTTTTGTGTGTTGTACTTATCCTTTGCAGGACTAGCCTCGGGAGATGTACTTAAAAATTTTTATATTAACCTTGAGTATTCAAT
>CAVHVI010000007.1:0-31743 GCA_963639245.1 Bacteroidaceae bacterium | reverse complement strand
CTTGGCAATTCTTTTCAAATTCTGCATAGATCTTTACCGCCTTTCTATAGCCGTAATGTTGTTAAGCTACTAAGCCTTGAGAACAATATTACAAGTCAGCTCGTCACATTTTTTTTGTCCTCATGAGCGTATTTTAGAGGATCTGTTTTGCTATCTCCTTAAAGCAGTCCATGGCTCCTGCAATATCTAAGGCACAGTAAGCATAGGATTGACGCTTTAAGCCAATGCTTAGGTATTGATCGTATTTTTCCTGATCAAGATTACCAATTCCTGATACTAGCTTTATTCTATCAACCTCATCTTGCTTCACGATTTCTGCAACAGCTTGAGCTAACGTGTCCTTAGAGGTAAATTTTAGATGGAGATGTGAATTTAGATGCTCACATTTGATGCCGCGTTTCATGAGCATGAGCTTCATAGTAAGCAATACCTTATCGGATCTGAAGGGATAGATTTCAAGACCTGCAGGGGCATTGATGACGATACGACGATCAAGCTGATAGCTTTTAAAGGTTTTGCAACCCTTTAAAAAGAAGCGCTTGGCCGTATTGTTTAGATATGAAGGCATATCCTCATCAACATAGAGGCGCCTCATTTCATTATATACTTCGCTATGCACGGTACCGATATTGCCGTTCATCAGCAAGGGTAGAGATTTTTCGGGGAATTTCTTAACTCCGATCACTCGGTTATTGGTTCTAAAGAAAACTACTATCCAGCTTTGACCTGCGAAGGTAAAGGTTTCACCCTCAGAAAAGCTACGGGTTAGAGGGGCAGTACCTATTTTGCGGCCATCATTTTCAATGGTGTATTCAACAGGATTTGAGAACGCGGTATAGAACTTGTAGTCTGAAACTAACGATTCTCCCTTTAACCCTAGTGCCAAAGAGCCATCATTTAATTGAGTAATGAGATCGGTTGCTCCTAGATCGCGTAAAAATTGCGCAAAGGTCTTCATGTCGCACAGCAAAAAAGGTCCGGTGTGACACAAAAGCTCATATAGTTGCTTAGCTGATACCGAGCCAAAGGAGGCAATTATCGACAGAGTCTGTTGGATCATGGTCGAGAAGGCATATTCATGCTCCATCGGTGGCTCATACCAACGCTTAAGTAGCAAATTGACCATGGCTGCCGATAAGAAAATTTCCTCGCAAAGACCAAAATTAAAAAGGGGATGATATTCAAACTCTGGGATAAATAGACGCAAAACTGCTTTATGATCACGACGTCCTGAGCGTCCTAGACGTTGACGCATGGACGCTACCGATAGAGGGGCTTCGATTTGAGCAATAGAATTGAC
This sequence comes from Bacteroidaceae bacterium, assembly GCA_963639245.1. Lineage (GTDB taxonomy): Bacteria > Pseudomonadota > Gammaproteobacteria > Enterobacterales > Succinivibrionaceae > Succinivibrio. The sequence goes on along the minus strand of CAVHVI010000007.1, from coordinate 30,443 downwards.
ATCAGAAATATCTATGCCTAATTCTAAGGTAGCAGTACAAACTGCGGTAGTCGGTAGTCTACCCTCAATAAGACGATGCTCAAGGCTCTCACGCATATTTTTAGATAGAGAGCCATGATGGGGGAAAAATTCATTGGGGACGAAATTTTTCTCGGATAATTCCTTTAGATCAAAGGCTAGCGTATCGGTGGTCGTGCGAGAATTGCAAAATACCAAATTGACCTTACCACGCATAAGCCTAAATAGATCATTTACAAGATCAGTACTGTCATTTGCTTGAGGATATATCAGTACATTAGGCTTACCAAGATCTGGCGTCGTGAGTTCATAGCCACGTAGCTGTAGCGCTAATGAATCCTTGTCATTGCTTTCACCACATACTATTTTGCAAGGAAGTCCACCGCGTGGTCTTAGATGTGAGGATACTGAGTTTTGATCAGAGAAGGTTGCCGAGAGTGCAATACGAGGTATAAGCCGTCCACAAAGATTATCGATGCGATGTAGCTGTGACTGTAGCTGATAGCCACGAGGAGTACCCATGAAGGCGTGAAACTCATCGATGATAATGTATTTGAGATTATGTAATGCCTCTTGAAGCCAATTCTTGCGATTTATTAACATGGATTCAAGTGACTCAGGAGTAGTTAGAATTATTCCTGAGGGGCATTTTAAAACCTTATCTTTAAATCCAGAGGAGATATCGCCATGCCAAGGAGTAACTGGAATATTGAGATCTTGGGTAATTAGATCAAGACGGCGATATTGATCATTAATCAAGGCCTTTAATGGAGATACGCACAGTATGGATACTCCCTTGATGTTTTTTCCCTTTTTAACTGCAGTAAGAGCTGGTAAAAAGGCAGCCTCTGTTTTTCCACCAGCGGTAGAGGCTGAAATGATGACATCGCTTTTTCCTTCAAGCACCGGCAAGAGCGCTGCCTTTTGTACCGAATTTAAGTCAGTCCAGCCTTGACGAAATGCCCAGCGCTGAAGCTCAGGGGATAGTAATGAAAAAGCGTTGTCTTGAGTCATTAGAGTTTAAAGGTAGTTAAATCGTCATCATCATTGTCAGCTACTACAGGATCGGCTTTTTCCTGATCCTCAGCGTGATTTTCTTCATCATCATGAGTTATAGTCACGAGCTCATTTTCATCCTTCTCACTTTCAACCTTGAGGCTACCTATCAAGGTTTCCCAAGAAAGCCCTGGATTTTGCTCTAGCACAGAGAGCAGGTCGACAAAGGATTTGATGGTATTACGTGGGGTACGGAAATAGGCATCACCTATTTTTTCCGAGCAGTGACGCAGGAAAGCGGTTAGCGCCTCATCTGGCACTAGATATTTGCTTTCATCGCCTGAGGCAAAGACGTTGCGAATATTACACAGCAAGACATAGACTTCCTCAGGGGAGAGATTTTTTAGCAAAAGCACGGGGCCTGAGTAATCCACTACGCCTGCTATTTGGGCAAAGGTGTTTTCCGACAATCTTGAGTGAAGGGCCTCGTAGCTGTAGAGTCCCTTACGCTGATCCATCAAGAACTCAGGGGTACCACCCATAAGAAAGCCTAGATTTTCGGCACTGCCTTGCAAGCAGTCATTTAAAATTCTGAGTATTTGCTCATAGTTAGTGGAGCGGGCGGTGTAGGATGGTAATTTATAAAGATTAACCATCTCATCTAAATTGATGAGCATGCCCTTGTAGCCTGCCTGTACACAAAAGCGTGAAAGCAACTTTAGATGATCATAAACTGAGCTGTCATCCACCAAGGAGCGTACGCCAAGATCACGCTTGACATCCACACGTGATGAATATTCACCGCGTAACCAACGAATAGCAGAATTTTTTAATTCATCGTTATTTTCATTGTAGCCGCGCCAATAGGCCGCAATAACCTGTGCAAAGTCATAGCCATCAACTAATTCCTGCAAGGAAGATAGCTTGTCGGTAATGACCTTTTCCACATCTAAGCCTTCAGCATCGGCAACACGTCGCTGCTCGGTGATGAATTTTTCCACCAAGGGGATCATGGCATTGCCCTCAGGATGGGCTCTGGTGGCAAGGTTACGGGTAAGCTCCTTATAAAGAGCGCGAGCCTGTCCTGCAGTGGCACATAGGCGTCTGTCTGGTGAGAGATCGGCTGTGAGCACTACCATATTTTTCTGTAGCGCTACATAACGGATAAGCTGTAGGAAAAAGCTCTTACCAGCACCAAAATCGCCTACCACCAGACGAAAGGCACTGCCACCATCGCAGATATTATCAAGATCTGCTAATAATGCCTTAATTTCGTTAACGCGGCCTACCTGAATATGCTCAAGTCCGGTACGCGGGGTAACACCTGCACGTAGGGATTGAATGATAGCATTGCGTTCGCGTGGTCTGATGGACGTCATAGTGTATTAACTCCAAACTAATAGCAATCGGCCTTAGTGCCGATCCATTCATTTTAGCCATTATTTTTGAAACTAAAAGGGCAAAAAGCTGTTTTAGATCAAGAAATCAGCGACGAATTCCACTTAGCAATGCCCAATCACCACGAGTTTTTATCTCTCCCATGATGAAGTCCTTCTCATAGGCCTTTTTTACATCCTCAGCCTGCTCAACTAAGATGCCTGATAGTGCAAGCGCCCCACCTGAGGCGGTAAGACGGGCAATTTCAGGCTCAAGCTCTGCAAGGGGACCTGCGAGGATATTGGCAACGGTGACATCTGCAGGCTTAACATCGGCGGCAGCCTCATTTAGATATAAGGTAAAGCGTCCCTTGACGCCATTGCGCTCAGAGTTTTCATCAGATGCCAAAATAGCTTGATCATCAATATCCACACCAGATGCTACCTTAGCGCCCAATTTTAAGGCGGCAATACCTAGGATGCCTGAGCCACAGCCATAGTCGACGACACTTTTGCCCTCAAGATCAAGGCTGTCTAAAAAGTTTAAGCAAAGCCAAGTGGTAGGGTGGGTACCGGTACCAAAGGCAAGACCAGGATCTAGCATTACGGTGATGGCGTTAGGCTCATCAACATGAAGCCAGGATGGGCAGATCCACAGACGGTTACCACATTTGATGGGCTTAAACTGAGACATCCACTCGCGGATCCAATTTTTATCCTCAAGACCAACTGCTGCCATAGGAATGTGATCGCCTAAAATGGCGCGCATGGCCTGCAGTATGGGCTTTGGATCAGTGCCTTGTGCAAAGAGACCGGTAACCTCAGTTGAGGGCCATAGTCTGCGCTCACCAGGACGAGGCTCTAATATGGGAGAATCCTCGGCATCCTCAAAGGTAACAGAAAGAGCTCCTAACTGTTCAAGTAGATCTGAGACAGTGTCAGAGTAGCTGTTTTCGGTGCGAACCTTAATTTGCATCCATTCATTTTTTTCAGTCATTAGGAGTTTTTCCTTTCTTTTCGTCACGTATTTTTACAAATTCGCTGATGTTGAACATAGGAGAGGTATATGAGGATACTAGCTCCTCTCGTATTTTATTTCCTGTAAGCAGGTGCTGTATACGTTGCATGATCACCGTGCTGTTAGCACCAGTGTGGCAAAGATATATTTTGCTACGACGATCGATCTTGCATCTTTTACGACAAATCTTATGCAGGGCGTCGGTTGAGACATTGTTTAAATCGACCACCTCAACTAGGAGCTCTCGTCCTTGATGATGGACGGCCACAATGTTTGAAAGTCCACCAAAGGCTCTTAAAAGGGCAATGGTCACCAGATCAGGACTACTTTTTCTATCAAGATAATAGCGCAGACTATGGGTATCTGTTGTGCTACCTAAGGCTCGGCCATAGCGCTTGGTGGCGTAATACATGACTATTAATAAGGTTACAGGAATAAAAAATGCTAATAATAGGCAGGCAATGTCGTTGTCATGTAGCGCAAACACGTCGGTAACGGGAAGAATTAAATTAGGCTGATAGAGCTGAACTACCTCGGATAAACAACAGCTTTGCAAAAAATAGCAGCTTAAGCATAAAAGAGCAGAGGAGGTTAGGAGCAATACATAGGTACCTGGGAAGAATAATAGTAGTAGGGTAAGCTCAATTGAAATGCAGATGCCTATGTGAGAGGTAATAATAGTGATAAGTCCAAGAGATATTAAAAATAATCTTCTTGAGGGCTTGGCGATCACGGCACGGGTCATGAGAATTGCCGGAAATGAAATTAGGTTAGTACCAATTACGGCTGTCGTCACAGCGAGCATATGCGGATCATCTGCTTGTAGAGGTCTTACTGTAGAAACTAGCTCGGTGTAGCCTACAGTTTGCATAATGCTATAGACGGGAGTGATTACAGCTGTGAGCAATGAAATACGAAATGCACGCGAGAAGGTTAGATCAATAAAATCAGCCAAGGATTCTACAATTGATAGCAGCAGAATATAGACGGTGGTAGCAAGCAGTACGGCTTGGATAAATCTGATAATTCCCTGTCCTAGATCCTGTTTTAGCTCAGATGAGCGCTCGGTGGGCAGAAATAAAAAGGTTGCCGAAAGCGCTGACATTACCGGCACGATAGGGGATGAACATAGTCCCTGCAGACCACGAGGATCAAGCACCGTGATGGCAGAATAAATAACCGATACTGAAAGAATTTGCATCGAACGCCAATAGCTTGGCATGAGAAAGGCGGCCGCGGCGGCAAAGGCTCCGGGGAAGAAAATTTCTGAGAAATTAACGATGGATTGACGAAATTCTTCGGTAAATTGCTGTGGCAAACGTGGATCAAGTCCTGATGAGATCAGGGCTAGACATAAAAGAGGTAGGAGCAGGATAAAGGAACCCTGATCTAGATGTCTTGATGAGCTATTATCCATTATTGCCTCCACGCTCTCTATTTTAGCAAATCTTGCTTAGGTGCTCATTTGTTACAATAGAGCACTTAATAAGGAGGCCCTTGTGAAGATTGTTAGGCGTGAAATTGGAGATGATTCAGGATTACTCGAGATAAAGGACGAGGTAATTAGGTCTCTTTTGGCCTCGCGAGGAATTTCTAAGCTTGAGGATGCCTCAACGGAATTACGCTATCTGCTCCATTATCGTGATCTGCCTGATATTGATCTGGCCTCAAAGCGTATTGCCGATGCTGTAGTAAATAATGAAAAGGTTTTGGTTTTTGGCGATTATGATGTTGATGGCATGACGGGAGCTGCCCTTGGAGTACGTGCTCTGCGAGCCTTGGGCCTTGATACTGATAAGGTCTCCTGCAAAGTACCATCACGTTATGATGGAGGCTATGGCTTATCTCCTAAGGAGGTAGAGCTTGCCAAGGATTCTGGGGTACAGCTTATTTTGACAGTGGACAATGGTATTAGCTGTCAGGAGGCGGCAGAGCGTGCATCAGAGCTTAATATTGATCTGGTGGTAACCGATCATCATGAATGCCAAGAAATCCTGCCTAAGGCCATAGCAGTTGTTGATCCCAAACGTTCTGATAATAAATTTGGCTCTACGGCCTTATGTGGCGCCGGAGTCCTTTTCTATGTATTAAGTGCTACTCGTGCCGTATTAGATGAGCGTGGCTTTTATGCTTCACGTCCAAAGCCTGTGATGGCCAATTTTCTAGATTTAGTGGCATTGGGCACAGTTGGGGATGTGGTTTCCTTTGATCCAAATAATAGGCGTTTGGTAAAGGCAGGTCTTGATAGATTACATAGAGGCGCTACGGTAATTGGTCTTTGCGCACTTGCTACCTACACCAAAACCGATCTTTCCTTACTTGATCCACATGCTATAGGCTTTGAGCTCTGTCCAAGACTTAATGCTGCCGGCAGAATTAAGCTTGAGGATAACCCCGCACTTGATTTACTCCTCACCGATGATCCTCAAAAGGCAGATGAGCTGTCCTCTCGTCTTGAAATGTGTAATCGTCGTCGTGGCGATTTTGAGCGCGTGTCCTTAAAGGAGGCGCGCGAGGATGCATCTGTTACTAATCCCTCTGGAGGCTTGGTACTCTATCGCTCTAATTGGCTTTCTGGAATTACTGGTTTAATTGCGGGACGTCTTAAAGAGGATTACGGTATGCCTTGCTTTGCTTTTTCTGGCGATGGCGATGTTATAAAGGGATCGGCGCGCTCAGTTCCAGGAGTTCCTCTTGGTGAAATTCTGCGACGTATGGCCGATGAGCATCCTGGGATCTTAGTAGGCGGTGGCGGACATGCTATGGCAGCAGGGGCAAATATCAAGGCCTCAGCCTTGGAGAAATTCCGTGAGGCTTTTCAGGATTATTGTCTTGAGTATTTGGCTTCCCCAAAGGAGGCTGAGCTTATTACCGACGGTGCGCTAGATAGTGATTATTTAAATCTTGATTTTGCGAGGGCCCTAGAGGATCTTGGTCCTTGGGGTGAGGGTTTTCCTGAGCCTTTGTTTGATGGAGTTTTTGAAGTCATCAGCATATATATTATAAAAAACATGCATGTACGATTCACTCTTAAGAGTGAGAGCGGACGCGTGCTCAATGCCATTAAGTTTAGAGCAAGTGTACAGGAGAAGGCTCTTATTTCTGGTATCAAGGTACGAGCGGTGTATGCGCTTGAAATTAATCGCTATCAGGGAACAGAAAGACTGCAGATAAGGCTTGAGAGCGTGGAGCCTTTTTAAGTTTTTGTTTTGCTATCTTCTGGCAAAAATCTTGTTGCTATGTTTTGGGGAGTGCATCAAGGAAAAATTTTTGTGCTGAGAGTAAGCCTGTTTGGCTTAGATGTTAAAATGTTTTGTGACCTTTTATAAGGTTGTTACGACGGAACTTTAACAAAGATTTCAACAACATTAGAGAGAGGATGCTATGAAAGCGATCAAACTAAAACTGGTCTGTGGGCTAATTTCAGCATTGGCAATTTCTGCTTGTAGTAGTACACAGATGCAAGCGGTACCTGCAGAAGAGTCTGCACCTGCCGTAAATGGCGCCGCTATTTTGGATGGCCCCCCAGCGCTCAATTCTCCTGCGCAACAGGCCGACGAGGCACAATACCAACTAGGTCGCTCAATGCGAGAGACTGCTCGTGGTAAGCGTGCAGCCGTAGATGCAGATATGCATCTTTTACCAAATCTGATAGATCGCTTCTCAGAAACAACAGGTGTTGAAATTACTGCGAAAAACACTCCTGAAACCTATCGCTTGCTGGAAATGACATGGCCCTCTATTATGCAGACCGTGATGCCTGCTAAGGAAAAATTCAATCGCTCACGTCCTTTTATTACTCACACCGACGATCAAACCTGTCGTCCTGACCAGTATCTTAAGATCAGCAAGGGCAGTTATCCCTCAGGACACACTATTCGTGCGTGGGTAGTTGCGCTTACGCTAACTGGCGTGATGCCTGATTTATCCGAGAAGATCTTAAAAGAAGGCTATGAGATTGGAGAGAGCCGTTGGATCTGTGGACCTCATTGGAAATCTGATGTTGAAGCCGGGCGCATTTTAGGAGCAGCCGTCTATGCTCGTCTTACCGGAGATGCTAATTTCATGACGCAGATGCAACGAGCTAAGGACGAGCTTAAGCAAAAGCGTGGTAAGTAAAATAAGCTTTGCCTTAAGCTAAAAAGGCGCGGTCTGTTGGGATCGCGCCTGTTTTTTTGTGGGTCTAGGCGTTACTGAGCCTTAATACGGCGCTCGCCATAAAGCGCAGCTCCGATAATTCCTGCATGATTTAAGGTCTGTGCCGGCACGATATTGAGATCTTGAGGTAAAAAGGCCTTCCATTTTTCAAACTTAGCAGAAACGCCACCACCTATAATAAATAGATCGGGATCGAAGAGAAAGTTTACGTAATTTAAGTATTTGCCAAAGCGCTTGCCCCATTTCTCCCAAGAAAGATCCTCTCTTTCTCTTACTATGCCAGAGCAGTAATGCTCAGCAATATCTCCCTTGAATTTAAGATGCCCCAGTTCAGATCCTTCATACATCTGACCATGAGAAAAGAAGGCTGAGCCAATGCCTGTACCTACAACGAGGAATAAAACCTTATCCATGCGTCCCTTGGCTGCTCCTAATACTTGCTCGCAAAGACCTGCGGCATCAGCATCATTTACTACTGGAATTGGATAGTCGGTACCTAGGGTATCTTGGAAAAGCTGTTCAACGGGAACGTCTATCCATGAATCGTCAATATTAGCAGCAGTACGCACTATGCCTTGAGTAATACGTGCAGGAAAGCCACAGGCTATAGGACCTGAAAATCCTATCTGCTTTACTAGCTCTTTTAGAGTTTGTGCTACTGCTTTGGGGGTTGCAGGCTGTGGAGTAAGTAGTCTTAATCTTTCTGTTTTAAGCTCACCAGTCGTAGTTTCAATAACTGCGCCCTTGATACCAGTTCCACCGATATCGACACCTAAGATCTCCATAATTTGGCTCCGTATGTATGTGTTTTACAATATCTATTGCACTGTAGGTAAAAGCATAGCAAATGAAAGTTAAGTTTGTGACTATATTGTGTCACTCTTGAGGCATTGCGCATGATTTGATCATTGCTTGCTACAATAGGGCCCAATAATGAGAGGTTAGAAATGAATACATTGCCGACAAGATTATTTACAGTAAGGCAGGTAAAGGCTGCTGAAGCCGCCTTCGCCCAAGCAAGTGGTAGTGGTGATTGCTATGAGCTAATGAAGCGCGCGGGAGCGGCGTTAGTTAAGGCTATAGATGAGCATCAGTGCCATGGCAAGGAATGCTTAATCTTTTGTGGCAGTGGAAATAATGGCGGTGATGGTTATGCCGCGGCGCAAATTCTTTTTGAAAGGGGCAGTAAGGTAAGACTTTTCTCCTGCGCAGCTCCCCATGAGGGCACGGAGGCGCAAAAGGCCTATCGTGATTATATTAGTGCAGGTGGTCGTGTAGAAAGTCAGTTGCCTTCTTTAGAGGAGGCACGATCCTGTGTGATCATAGATGCCTTATTAGGCACCGGCATAACCAAGGCTCCTCGAGATAATGTTAGTGAATGGATAGCATTTATCAATCGTACGCAGGCAAAAATCTTTGCAGCCGATTGCCCCTCTGGCGTAAATGCCAATACCGGCTTTGTGCCTGGGGATTGTGTAAATGCAGATTACACGGTGTGTATGTTAGCTCTAAAGCCTGGGTTATTCACAGGCGATGCTGTTGATTACACAGGTGAGATCATCTTTGATGATCTGCAGTGTGATTTAAGTGATTATATAGATGATATCAGTAGGCTTGAGACTCATAACTATGCCAAAGTGCAATATGCCAATATCATCGAGGAGCTACCTTTAAGGCTTAAATCATGTAATAAGGGCGATAATGGCAAGGTCTTAATTATCGCAGGTGCCTATGATATGGGCGGTGCTGCCATTATGGCAGGCATTGGTGCTTTGCGCGCAGGAGCAGGCTTAGTCAAGCTTGCAACCGATCCTAATAATAACAATGCTATAAAAAGCGTCCATCCTGAGCTTATGACTGTTGATTTTAATAATTTGGACGCGGTTAAAAAAGCTATAGCTTGGGCTGATACTGTTGCAATAGGTCCAGGCCTTGGATTGGATGCACATGCTCAAATGCTCTTGGAGATGGTGCTTGATAGTGGCGTTGATACCATAGCTGATGCTGATGCCTTGACCTTGCTTGCAAAAATGGATGGCACTATTGCTCAGGAAAATCGTATTATTACGCCACATCCTGGAGAGGCCGGACGTCTTTTGGGCATAAGTGCCGCGGACGTTAATGCCGATCGCTTTGATGCAGCTAAGCAGTTGCAAGCTATATATGGTGGCATAGTCCTATTAAAAGGTGCTGGTACTATAGTATGTAGCAATAAGCATTTGGTAGTAATCACCTCTGGTTCACCTGCATTAGCAACCGGAGGCTCTGGCGATCTGTTAACTGGTATGATTGCGGCCTTGTCAGCAGGTGAATTGTCACTTAGGCAGGCATCTATATGTGGCGCCTGTATTCATGGCAAGGCAGGTGAAATGGCTGCCGAGGAATTTGGACCTGTAGGTACCTTACCTACTGATCTTGAAGCTTATATTAGGAGACTGGTAAATGGCAGAGTGCGCGTTTGAATTGATTGGTGAGGATGAGACATTAAGCTTTGGCAAAAAATTTGGTGAAATCCTCATGGCGCATGTGCTGTCCTCAAATAACGCGCTATGCGTATATTTAGAGGGGGATTTAGGTGCGGGCAAGACTACCATGACGCGCGGACTTTTGCGTGGACAGGGCTATGAGGGCAATGTTAAGTCTCCAACCTATACCTTAGTTGAGCCCTATAGCTTTCAAGGCTTTGAAATCTTTCACTTCGATCTCTATCGTCTATTAGATCCTGAAGAGCTTGAATATATGGGGATCAGAGATTATTTTTGCAAAAAGGCCTTGGTGCTAGTTGAATGGCCACAAAAGGCGCAAGGACATCTACCTGAGGCCGACATCACGGTAGAGTTATCATATGGCAAGGATAAACGTAACGTTGTGATAAGATCGGCTATTCTTTCTGATGATGAGCTGAGCTCCTTAGCAGCAATGTTTACACGTTAATATCCAATACATGAGATCAAAATTTTTATCCTTATTCATGTTGGCGGCAGCCTTAATCGTGGGCGCTCCTGCCGATGCCGCCAACTTAAAGTCCGTGCGTTCCTTTGCCAATACCGATAAAACACGGGTGGTTTTTGATCTTGATGCTGATACCAAATGGGCTCAGGTAAGACAGGCTGATGGCCGTCTCATCGTGCGCTTAAAGAATTTAACTAATGTTAATAAAGCTCCATTAATGCCAGATCCTTCTGCAGGCTGTGTCACCGGATCTCAGAAGATTATTGAAGGCAAGGATGCCCGCTATATATTTATGTCCCAAGAGTGTGGGACTCCCAATGTCTTTATGCTATCCCCTCGTGATGGTAATAAGGATTGGCGCTTGGTAGCGGATTTTCCTCATACCTCCTCAACTAGCAATGTTGCCGCAGGTGCTAATAAATCTAATAGCGCTAATAATAAAAGTAGTAGCTCTGCAAATAGCAATAAGAGCCTAAAGACTTTAGAGAGTGAGCTTTTTAATCAATATTCAACAGCCGGTGCCGATGGTATTCGCTCCATGAGTCCAGAGCAGGCCAAAAAATATGATGAGGCCTTAGCTAAGCTACGCTCTGACTATGCCAAGGAGCATGTACAAAAAGCTAATGAGAAAAATGCTGCCAAAAAGAGCGAAAACGCCAAGAATAATGTCGCCAAGAATGATGATCGCGATACTGAGCAGGTGAAGGATACGGCGGCGCCTCCTCAGGCAGTTACCGTCAAGGCCAATGCCAAGCCCTTTATCATCGCCATTGATCCAGGCCATGGCGGTAAGGATCCTGGAGCTAAGGGAAAACGTGGCGTACGTGAGAAAGATGTAGCACTTGCTATTGCCAAATCCCTTGCAAGCTATATTAATACGGATAAGCGTCTTCGTGCGGTGCTTACTCGTAGCACCGATCGCTATGTGGATTTAGATGCAAGATCAGCAATTGCCAGAAAGAAAAAGGCTGAGCTTTTGATCTCTATTCACTGTAATTCAACGCCTTCAGCAACTACTGCTCGTGGTACAGAAATTTTGCTTCAGTCCTCAAATCGTGCGCAAAGGGAAAATAATAAGGTAGTGACTACTGGCAAATCAGGCAAGTTAAGTGGTGGTGCAGGTACTGTATTAAATGATGCTAGAAATAATCCCTATCTTGAGACTATGGTAGTGGATATGGCATCACAGAACTCACGCTCTGAGGGTTATGATTTAGGTGCTGAGATCCTAAAGAGCATAGGTAAATTTACTCATCTTTATAAGAAGCGTCCGGTGTATCAATCTCTTGCCGTGCTCAAGGCTCCTGATATTCCCTCGCTTTTGATTGAAACTGGCTTCTTATCTAATAAATATGAGGAAATTCAGCTCAATCAGCCTAATTATCAAAAGCAGATGGCATATAGGATTTTCTTAGGTATTCAGTCCTACTATGAAAAAAATCCGCTCTCTAACCTTAAATCGCGTATTGAATCGGATACTAGGACTTCGACAACCGCAAAATCCTCGTCAAAATCCTCATCAAGCTCAGGCAAATACGTAAGCTATAAGGTACAAAAGGGTGAATATCTCTCGAAAATTGCCTCCAAGCATGGAATATCTGTTGCTGAGCTTAAGCGTATCAATAACTTAAAATCAGATGTGGTAACCCCAGGTCAGACCCTCAAGGTGCCAAAATAATGGGCATTCATAGATTATCGGTACAGCTTGCCAATCAAATTGCTGCAGGTGAGGTAGTAGAGCGTCAAAGCTCGGTGGTGAAGGAGCTACTTGAAAATGCAGTTGATGCCAAGGCAGATGATATCAAATGCTACCTTGAAGGCGCCGGCCGTATTTTAATTAGAGTATCTGATAACGGCTCTGGTATTCCCTGTGATGAGCTAGAGCTTGCTCTAGCACCGCATGCAACCTCAAAGATTTCTTCAACAGAGGATCTAGAGAATATCCAAACCCTAGGCTTTCGTGGTGAGGCCTTAGCATCTATTGCCTCAGTCACCAAGCTTACGCTTACCTCAAGAACTAAGGATGAGCAGGATGGCTATCAGGTATCCTGTGAAGGTCCGCAGATGGAGGCTAGTGTTATTCCCGCACCTCATGGAGTGGGAACTACAGTTGAGGCGCGCGAGCTTTTTTTTAATACTCCAGCCCGCAGACGCTTTTTAAGATCAGATAGAACTGAGCTTGGGCGTATTAAGGATGTATTTATTCGCTGTGCCTTAGCTCATCCTGAGATTTCCTTTGAGCTATTCTCTGATAATAAAAGTCTGATTAAGGTACGTAAGGCTAGCGATGAGATCTCAAGGCTTAAGCGTATGGCCTATCTTGCAGGTGGAGAATTTTCAAAGGACAGCGTAAGCGTTAAAAGCGATGATCCTCTGCTTAAGATAGATGGCATAGCTTTGGCAGGAGCCGATGCTTCTCAGGGTGGCACGGAGAAAATATTTTTATTTTTAAATAGCCGCCCTGTTGCTGATAAGACCGTAGTGCATGCAGTTCGTGAAGCCTATAGTGAATTTTATGGCAAGGGGCAGGCGGCGCGTTGCGTGCTCTATCTTAGCTGCTCGCCTCATGAGTGTGATGTCAACGTGCACCCAAGAAAGGATGAGGTCCGCTTCCACCATGCGCGTGATGTGCACGATCTAATTTCACAAACTCTGCTACAGGCCTTTGAGGATAATCGTCCTAAGAAATCTCAGGATGATCTATTAGGCTTTGAGGATGAGGGCGCGGTTTTAGCTCATGTAAGTAGCATTAAGCCTACAGCAGTATTAGAAAGCTCTGAGCTCGATCTAGAGCCAAAGAGTGCTTTAAGCGCAAATGCCTTTCCCTCAGGTCTTGGTGGATTTTTTCAAAAGCGCGGGAGTACGCCTGCTAACGTTACATCAGCTAATACCGCTTTGGAAAATGCTACCTTAGAAAAAGTCTCGTCAAATAATGTAAGTTTAAATAATGAGGCGGATGGAGGCTCATCTCCAAATAATAATCTTGCAGAGGGCACGGCTAATTTTAATAGGGTAATTTCCTCAGATGATGAGCTTCAAGCTGATCTCAAGATCCAAAAGCGCAATGCTGAATTTAAAAGCATGATTGAATCTCATGCTAAGGCAAGTCGCGTACAGCTTGATCCTTATCAAGATGAAGAAGCTCTAGCTGAAAACAATGCTGAGCCAGAGGATCCTGTATCTTCAAACGCTGACTATGCTGCAGCACAAATTGCTGATGGTGAAATTGTTGAGGATAAGGGCAATGAAAATGAGTTCAATGCTCATGATCTTCCACAGCATATAAATGTTAAGGATGCTGTTTTTAATCAAGAGCAAGTTCCAGATCAAAACCATAATCAAAGCCTTGATCAAGTCATAATCGAGCGCGTGAGTGAAAGGACTGCCTTTATAAGACGTAATGGACTTTATCTTTTGGTAAATCTCTTAGCGCTTAAGCAACATAGAGCGGCAAATGCTTATGCAGATGCGGTAGCAAAAAACGGCGTTGCAACCCATGCTCTTAGTATTCCCTTTGCCTTGCGCCCTCAGGAGGGTCTAATCAAGGCCTTAAAAAAGGTGTTAGCTAGTGCTGAGCGTTGTGGCTTTAAGCTTAAAATCCTGCGCAATCAGATCTCTGTTTTAACCGTGCCTGATTTAATTAAGGATGTGGAGCTTTCATCCTTTTGTAGTAAGGCCTTTGCCGTGATCGCCTCATCAGATGAGCTTGTAAAAGGGCGCTGTCCTAAGACACTAGCTGATTTAATCGCAGGAACTACGGTGTTATCCATTGCCGATAGCGAGATAAATGAATTGCTTTCTTCTCTTAATATAGATGATGAGCAAAATAGAGCTTTGTGCCGTGTTTTAGATATTAAAAAAGCTGTAGCCACTTTTGAGGAGCAAATTTGATGCATAAAGATCGCGCCTTAGTCATTCTAGGACCTACGGCATCGGGAAAAACCTCGCTTGCAATTGAGCTTGCTAAATTTCTACCAATTGAAATAATTTCCTTAGATTCTGCCTTAATTTATCGGGAAATGGACATAGGAACAGCAAAGCCTACTCCTGAGGAGCGAGCTATCTGCCCGCATCATTTGATAGATATCATTGATCCTGCACAAAGCTATAGTGCTGCCGATTTTCGCGCCGATTGTATTAAGCTCGTTGCTGATATTTGCGCGCGTGGCAAGCTCCCAGTTATCTGTGGTGGCACCATGATGTATTACAAGGCTTTGTGTGAGGGCTTATCTCCGCTACCTCCAACTGATGAGGCAGTGAGAAATAAGATAGCTCAAGAGGCCTTAGAGCATGGCTGGCCCTATATGCATGAAAAACTCAAGGAGCTCGATCCTCCTTTATATAAAAAGCTCTCCCCAAATGACAAGCAGCGAGTATCAAGGGCGCTTGAGGTGATAGCCATGACGGGACGGCCAATGAGCTCCTTTTTTGAGAAAAAAGGCGATCAATGTCCCTTTGAGCGCATGGAAATAGTGCTCTTGCCAAGTGATGGCCGTGAGAAATTGCGCATCCAAATAAGAGAGCGCTTTATGCAGATGCTCAATTTAGGCTTTGAGGATGAGGTTATAGCCTTGCGCAATCGCGGCGATCTTAATTTAAATATGCCATCAATGCGCTGTGTGGGCTATCGTCAAATGTGGGAATACCTCGATGGTTCTTTAACCTATGAGGAGATGATTGAGCGTGGAGTGATTGCTACGGCACATCTTGCTAAGCATCAGATGACCTGGCTTAGAGGTGGCTTGTCGCAAAGCGATAATTTACATCGAGAAATTTTAGAGCCGGGAGCTGTGGATAATGTTAAAACCGCACTTTCTCTTGCAGAGAAAATTTTAGCGTAATGTGGGGCAGTGATTTTTTTTACTCATTGAGATATATTTTTAGCTCTGTATCACAAAACTTGTGTATATTTGTAAGCACGAAATGATCTACGCCATGGTGACAGGGCGAATAAGCAATAACTTTATTAAATTGCATTAGATCAGCGGCATCAGTATTTATGCTCCCAATAACTGATAACTACTAGAACTGGGTATCAAGATGGCAAAGGTACAATCTTTACAGGATCCGTTTTTAAATGCTCTCCGCCGTGAGCATATTCAAGTCTCAATTTATCTAGTCAACGGCATTAAGCTTCAAGGACAGGTTGAATCCTTCGACCAGTTCGTGATTTTGTTGCGCAATCAGGTAAGTCAGATGGTATATAAGCATGCCATCTCCACTATAGTACCTGCTCGCTCTGTGAATATTGGTCAACTCTCTGAGGATGGATCCAAAGAGGAAGAAGCCAAGCCTCAGGCCTGATCTGGATCCTTTTGACACATGCAGGATCCGCAGGTAGAACTGCTGGGTAAGACCGTTTTGGTGCATGCGGAGCTTCCGCGCGAGGAATCGCAAGAAGATCTGCAGGAGTTGGTGCGTCTTGCTGAAACAGCTGGTGCTGAAGTCCTAGAAAGTATCGTCTGCAAACGCGAATCTCCCGATCCAGCTTTATTTATTGGCAGTGGTAAAACTGAAGAAGTAGCTGCTGCTGTCGCAGCCTTAGAGGCTGAAACCGTCATTTTTAATTCCCGACTATCCCCAGCTCAAGAGCGCAATTTAGAAAAAGCCCTTAAGACGCGCGTGATGGATAGAATTGCACTTATTCTTCTTATCTTTGCCCAGCGAGCTCGTACCTATGAGGGTAAGCTTCAGGTAGAGCTTGCGCGCTTGCAATATGAGCAGGCCCGCTTAGTCCGTGGCTGGACTCACCTTGAGCGTCAAAAGGGTGGCTTTGGCTTACGTGGAGGCCCTGGTGAGACTCAGATCGAGCTTGATCGACGTGCTCTGCGTGAGCGTATTGCCGCGGTAAAAGAGGATTTAGCGGTAGTTGAACGTCGTCGTGGGCAAAATCGCGCTTTAAGACAGAAAAATAGTATTCCGGTAGTCTCCTTTGCAGGTTACACCAACGCAGGTAAATCTACCCTTTTTAATACTCTGACTAAATCAGAGGTCTATGCTGCCGATCAGCTTTTTGCAACCCTTGATCCTACCTTAAGAACCGTACAAGTTCAGGGTATAGGTACAGCCGTTTTTGCAGATACCGTAGGCTTTATTCGTCATCTACCCCATGATTTAATTGCGGCCTTTAAATCAACTCTTGAGGAAACTGCACAAGCATCCTTAATCTTGCATGTAATTGATGCTGCCGATCAAAGACGTGAGGATAATATCAACGCAGTTAATGCGGTATTAAAAGAGGTTGGCGCGCAAAAGGTGCCGACGCTTTTGGTATTTAATAAGTGCGATCTTATGGAGGATACGGCCGCGGGCATAGTGCGCGATGAGCAGGGGATCCCCGTTAGAGTATATGTCAGTGCCAAGACAGGAGCTGGGCTTGATGATCTATTAATAGCAGTATCTGAGCGTTTGGGCTCTGAAAGAGTAGATTTTACTGTTAAGATAGATCCCCGTGATGGTAGATTACGTAGTCTTTTGTATGAAAAGAAGGCCGTAATTGCAGAAAATTACAACGAGATGGGGGAGAATATCCTTAAGATAACCATTCGTCCTCAGGACGCATCTCGTATAGATAAGGACACTCAAGGTGCCCTAACACGTTCATGCCAAGGAGCTTGTCCTTGGAAAGTCAGTACAGAATTTGATTTCGACTCGCTTTGAGAGCTAACACATGAAAGAAACTAACCATGACTCCATGGGCTGGAATGCCCCAGGATCAGGCAATGACGGCAACAGGGATAATGATCCTTGGGGACGTCAGCGCCAAAAAGGTGGCAAGGATGGCTTAGATAGCCTAAATGAGCTTGGAAATAAGATCTTTTCCTTCTTTAGTAAAAAGAGAGGATCTGGTAGCAATGGCTCATCAGGAAATCGTCACTCAGGCTCAATGAAGGTAGGCACCATGGCATCATTTGCCTTGGTGATTGCTCTTGCAGGCATCATAGTCTCAGGCTTTTATACCGTGCGTGAGGCTGAGCGTGGCGTAGTTTTACGTTTTGGCAAAATGTATGATGTGGTCGATCCTGGTCTTCGTTGGAAGATCCCTGGCATTGATAATGTCAACATTGTCGATATTGAGCAGGTGCGTGCACTACAGTCCTCAGGTACTATGCTTACTCAGGATGAGAATGTAGTAATTGTCGAAATGGACGTGCAGTATCGCATTAGCGATCCGGTGAAATATCTATACTCAACCGTAGATCCTGATCATACCCTGCTAGAGGCTACCGATAGTGCCTTGCGTTATGTTGTGGGCCATACCCTCATGGACGACATCCTAACCTCAGGTCGTGAGATGGTGCGTCAGAATACCCGTGAGCTCCTAACCTCCATCATCGTGCCTTATAACACGGGCTTATCAATAGTTGATGTTAACTTCCTGCCAGCTCGCGCACCAGATCAGGTTAAAGCTGCCTTTGATGATGCTATTTCTGCTCAGGAAGATGAGCAGCGCTATAAGCGTGAGGCTGAGGCCTATGCTAACGAGGTTTTGCCTAAGGCTGAAGGTCGTGTACAGCGTATTCGTCAGGAGGCTGAGGCTTATCGCTCTCAGGTAGTATTAAATGCTCAAGGTGAGGTCGCTCGCTTTGATAAGGTGTTGCCTGAGTATGAGAAGGCTCCTGATATTACCCGCCGTCGTATTTATTTTGAGACCATGCAGGCGGTAATGTCTAATTCCCAAAAGGTTATCTTAGATACCCCTGAGGGCTCATCTCCGGTTATTTATCTGCCATTGCCTGAAAATATGAAGGCCAAGGCTAAGGTAAATAACGATAATGATGAGTATTTACAGCAGCTACGTGAGGATGCCTTAAAGAAGGCTCAGGCCAATAGTTCAAGCGAGCAGAGCTCATCTCAGAGCCAAAGCTCTACTCGAGGCAATTCTCAGAGCAGAAGCTATCCGCCACTATCATCTAGCAATAGCAACGGATACAGCCAGAGGTAAATCATGAAAGGTAATAAATTAAATCTTTTGCTGGTGTTGCTGATCGTTGTGGTTTTTGGTCTGTTCCAATGCCTCTATGTGGTCTCTGAAGGTACCATTGGTATCGTTACCCGCTTTGGTAAGGTAACTCGTAGTGATGATGCGACTTTGAATGTGATGCAGCCAGGCTTGCACTTCAAGCTTCCCTTCATCGATAAGGTCAAGATCATGGATTCTCGTATCCAGACCATCGATCAGAGTGCTAATCGCTTTGTGACCTCAGAGAAAAAGGACGTCATCATCGATTCCTATGTCAAATGGCAAATTGAGGATGCTGCTACCTATTATCTAACCACTGCTGGCGGTAATCGTATGCAGGCTGAGGAGCTGTTGTCCCGTAAGATCAATAACTCTCTGCGTAGTCAAATCGGTCGTTTGACCATTCATGAGATAGTCTCAGGTCAGGATACTGACAAGACTGAGGATGAGTTTGATTCCCAAAAGACTGGCGATAATTCTATTTTAGGCACCACCAAGCGTGATGAGGTTATGCAAAACGCTCTGCGCGATATTGGCTCCTCTGCCCGTGATCTTGGTGTGCGTATTATCGATGTGCGTATTAAGCAGATCAATTTGCCTCCTGAGGTTTCAAACTCCATTTATTTACGTATGCGCGCTGAGCGTGATGCGGTAGCTAAGCTTCACCGCTCTCAGGGCCGTAAGGATGCTGAAGCCATCCGTGCTCAGGCTGATCGCGAGGTAACGGTTAAGATCGCTGAGGCTGAAAAGGCTGCCCGTACTCTACGTGGTGATGGTGATGCTGAGGCCGTTAAGATCTACGCTGATGCCTACACTAGAAATAGTGAGCTCTTTGAGTTCCTCCGCTCAATGGACGCCTATAAGAATTCCATGTCCTCAGGAACTGACGTCATGGTGCTCAAGCCTGAAGGAAATGATTTCTTCAAATATTTTGGCAGTTTTGATGGCAAGAAGTAATGTAAAGCATGCTTACTTGTAAAAAATGAGTTAAAATCCCGTCTTTGGCGGGATTTTATTTTTTCCTGGCCTTAAAAGTTTTGTTTTTTGATCCCGCCTGCGGGAGTGAGGATATAAATGCCTAAGAATGTAGTCGTGCTCGGCACGCAGTGGGGCGATGAGGGCAAGGGCAAGGTTGCTGACTTGCTTACCTCTCAAGCCAACGTAGTTGTACGTAGCCAGGGCGGCAATAATGCCGGCCACACTTTGGTTGTCGGTGACAAGAAAGTGGTTGTTAGACTCGTTCCCTCCGGGATCATGCACAAAAACTGCCAGTGCCTCATTGGCTCCGGCGTGGTGGTAAATCCTGTTGCTTTGTTTGAGGAAATTGAAGAGCTCAAGCAGGCAGGTGTTACCGATGCTGAGGAGCGCATTAAGGTTAATGGTTCTTGCTCTTTGCTGTTGCCTATTCATCCAGCTATTGATAAGGCCTCTGAGATTGCTCGTGGTAAGGGCGCTATTGGTACCACTGGTCGTGGCATTGGTCCTTGCTATGAGGATAAGGTTGCTCGTCGTGGTTTACGCGTAGGCGATCTTTTCCACATGGATTTCTTCAAGGAAAAGCTCAAGGCTTTGCTTGATTACCGCAACTTCATCTTAACTCAGTATTTACATGCTGAGCCTGTTACCTTTGAAAGCGTCATGGAGTCTGTTGAGAGCTACCGTGATCGTCTTTTGAAGATGGTTGCCGATGTATCCGATATCCTTGATAAATCTAAGAAAGAAGGTAAGAAGATCCTCTTTGAGGGTGCTCAGGGTACCTTCCTTGATATCGATTTTGGTACTTATCCTTATGTAACCTCCTCTAACACTACCGCAGGTGGTTGTGTTACTGGCTCAGGTGCAGGTCCCCTATCTGTTGATTATGTTTTAGGTATTGCTAAGGTTTATACCACTCGCGTAGGTGGTGGCCCTTATCCTACTGAGCTCAATGATGAGATCGGTGAGCATATCCGTAAGGTTGGTAAGGAATTTGGTGCTGTAACTGGCCGTCCTCGTCGTACTGGTTGGTTTGATGCAGTGGCTATGCATCGCAGTGCTGTGTTGAACTCTCTATCTGGTCTTGCTTTGATGAAGCTTGACTGCTTAGATGATTTAGATGAGGTCAAGATCTGCAAGGCTTACAAGTTCCCTGATGGTACTGTAAGTGAGCTTCCTCCATTCTCTGCCTTTGATTATGAGGGTGTAGAGCCTGTTTATGAGACCATGCCAGGCTGGAAGAGCAACACCTTTGGTATTACCTCATGGGATGAGTTGCCGCAGAAGGCCCGCGATTATGTTAAGCGTCTTGAAGAGCTCTCTGGCGTGAAGGTAGCAATCCTTTCAACTGGTCCTGAGCGTAATCAGACTATCGTTTTAGACGATCCTTTCGCTTAAAATTCTCAATGCTATATCTTTAGAAAAGGCTCCTTCGGGAGCTTTTTTTGCGCGTCTTACAAATCAAAAGAGTGTAGTTTTTGTGGAAGCTGCAGGAATTGCTAACTCAAGACTGTCTGAGGCTTTCGTTTTTGATAAAGCGATCCTTCATAGGATCGCTTTTGCCAGAAGTGTTATTTTTGAGATGTTAAGCCTTACGTCTCACAGCTTGTATCGCGATCTCACACAATGCATCGCGATAGGGGGATTGTGGGAGGAAGTCTAAGGCGGCAATAGCATCCTTAGCACTTTGATCAGCAAAAGCCTGAGTTTTCTCTAGGGCTCCTACATCGCTTAAAACTTTGTGCACAGTTTTGAAATCACCCGCGTTAGCCGCATTTTGTAAGAATTCTCGATCTTGCCCCTGCAATTCATCAAGAGCCATGATTAGCGGTAGGGTAATACGACCTTCTGCAAGATCCTCACCAATATCTTTGCCGGTAGTATCGGTCATGCCAGTGTAATCTAAGAGATCGTCTGCAACCTGAAAACCCTGTCCTAAGAGTCGGCCGTATTTTTGAAGATTGCTAACAGTAGCGTTGTCTTTTTTGCGAAATAAGGCCGCGCCACAGCAAGCAAGCTCAAACAAAGCTCCGGTTTTGCAATATATAGTACGGCAATAGCTTTCAGCCGAGAAGGAAAGATCTCCTTGATTCTTAAGCTGTTCAAGCTCTCCAGTAACTAAAGAGGATACGGTAGCAGCCATGGCATCGAATAATGACATGCAATTAAGTCCGTGAAGTAGTACAAAGCATCTAGTGAACATATAGTCACCAGCAAGAACTGCCGCATGGTTGCCATCGGTGTCATTTAGAGTAGTCTGTCCGCGACGTACGGTTGCTTTATCAATTACATCATCATGAATAAGGGAGGCTGTGTGTAGTAGCTCAACAGCAGATGCTATTTTTTCTATATCCCTAATGTCATCAGGATTACCGTTATTTTCTTGAGCAAAACCGCAAAGTAGCGCCAAGCGTGGGCGCATACGCTTACCACCTGCACGTACAACATGCATGCACATTGAATTTACGGTTTCTTCTTCTTTGGTTCCCTGTAATGTTTCAAAAAGCAAATGCTCAATATTTTGCATTGAGTCTGCTGTCAGGGACATGAAGTCGGACATGGGATCCTCCCTTTTTTATCTCGCGGTATTTTATCATTTGAGAGGTGCTGTTTTCTTGATTTGACCACATATAAGCGCTAAAATTCACGCGTTTAGTTGAAAGGGGTAGGCTTTCATCATTTGATTGAAAGTCAAAGCAGTTATCGTTACAAGACTATCTTGCAAACAGTATAAAACTGCGCTAAAATACCGCCCCATTAGCGCCCATCAAAAAATGGGCAAAATTGAGTAATTCCTATGCAAGAGCACTAAGTCTCTGCACAATACCCGGAGTTTTAAGCATGTACGCAGTTATTTTTTGCGGCGGCAAGCAGCACAAGGTATCTGAGGGCGACGTAGTTTCCGTCGAACTCCTCGATGCTCAGGCTGGCACTGATATCGACCTCGACAAGGTTCTTTTGATCTCTGACGGCACCAACATCAAGGTTGGCGCTCCTTACGTTGAAGGCGCAAAGGTTACCGCTAAGGTATTAGGCGCACACGGTGGCGAGAAGGTCAAGATTGTTAAGTTCCGTCGTCGTAAGCACCACCAGAAGGTTACTGGCCACCGTCAGTGGTTCACTGATCTTCAGATCACCGGCATTGCCGGCTAATTTGAGAGGAATTTCAAATGGCACATAAAAAAGCTGGCGGTTCCGTACGTAACGGCCGCGATTCCAATGCACAGCGTTTAGGCGTTAAGGCTTATGCAGGTGAAGTTGTATCTGCAGGCTCAATCATCGTTCGTCAGCGCGGCACCCACTTCCACCCTGGCACCAATGTTGGCATCGGTAAAGATGACACCTTGTTTGCTAAGGCAGATGGTAAGGTTACCTTCGTAACCCGTGGCAAGCAGCAGCGTAAATTTGTTGAAATTGTTGTTGCTGACGCACAGTAATCCATCTGTTTAGGATTATCTAAAAGAGCCTCGCATATAGCGGGGCTTTCGTGTCTTAGAAGAATTGTGTCTGCCGTTAAGGCAGCCCAGGAGATACATATGAAATTTGTTGATGAGGCACTGATCAGAGTTGCTGCCGGCGATGGTGGTAATGGCATCGTGAGTTTCAGACGCGAAAAATACGTCCCCCGCGGCGGCCCGGACGGTGGTGACGGCGGCGATGGCGGTAACGTCTATTTGCGCGCTGATTCTAATCTTAATACCTTAGTTGATTATCGCTTTACCCGTTCCTATCAGGCGCCCCGTGGCGAAAACGGTGGCAGTGCTGATTGTACAGGTGCCCGCGGTAAGGATATCTTTTTGAAGGTTCCTGTGGGTACCCGTGTAACCGATATGGGAACAGGTGAGATCCTTTGCGACATGAAGCTACATGAGCAGGTATTCTGTGTAGCTCGTGGTGGTCGTCGTGGCTATGGTAATACCCACTTTAAGAGCGCAACCAACCAAGCTCCGCGTCAGCGTACCATGGGAACTCCAGGTGAGCGTCGTCAGGTAAAGCTTGAGCTCTTGTTAGTATCCGATGTTGGCTTGCTTGGTCTTCCTAATGCCGGAAAATCTACCTTAGTTCGTCAGGTATCAGCCGCTCGTCCTAAGGTTGCAGATTATCCCTTTACTACTATCGTTCCCTCTTTAGGAGTTGTAAAAACCTCCGAAGGCCGAAGCTTTGTAATTGAGGATATCCCAGGTCTTATTGAAGGTGCTTCAGCAGGTGTAGGCTTAGGCTTTAAGTTCTTAAAGCATTTGCTACGTTGCCGTGTACTTGTCCACCTTGTAGAGTGCATGCCTGCAGATGGTTCTGATCCTGCAACTAATGCCAAAACTATTGAGCAGGAGCTTCGTCAGTATTCAGAGGAGCTTTGGAATAAGCCCCGTTGGTTGGTTATCAACAAGGCTGATTTAGCTGAAAGTGAAGCAGACGTTGAAGCCGTGCTTAAGAGTGTCTCGGAGGCACTTGAGGCTAAGCCTGAGCGTACCTTCATTATTTCAGGTATGCAGGGTACCGGCGTCAAGGAGCTTATCTATGCGCTGCAGGATCTTGTAGATGAGGTCAAGGCTAAGGAGCTTGAGGCTGCGCAAGAGGGTGAGAGCACTGAGCCTCAGGAGTTTATTTGGACTGAGCCTGAGGTGCGTGAGACTCCTGTCGATCTTGATGACGATGATGACTTTGACGAGGACGATGGTCCTGAGTTTATTTATACCAAATAAGTAAAAATGCCTGCTCCACAAATAGTTGTCGCGATTGCTGATAATCATGCAATTGGTTATGAAGGACAGATCCCCTGGCATATTTCAGAGGATCTTAAGCATTTTAAAGCTGTAACCATGGGGCATCCCATTATTATGGGACGTCGTACCTTTGAGTCTATAGGCAGAGTACTACCAGGACGTCTTAATGTGATCGTAAGCTCGCAGTTATCTAAGGATGATCCTCGCCTTGTGGGAAAGAATGCCTGTGTAGTTTCCTGTTTGGCGGAAGCTCTTGCAGCTTGTGGCGATGATATCCCCATGATCACCGGTGGGGCAGGGCTTTATAAGGAAGCTCTTCCTTATTGCGATGTCCTACATCTGACAAGGGTGCATTTGACACCTAAGGCTGATACCTTCTTTCCTGACTTTGAAGATCAAGGCTTTGAAAGAGTTGATCTGGAGCCACACGAGGTTGATGGCATCAAATTTGATTTTGAGACTTGGAAGCGTAGTTAAACACTTCTCTTAGCTTAGATGTTGCCAAGGCATTTTTCAGCATGAATCTGAAGAAAATCTTTGGCGCCGGTAGCGTTGATATGCTACACGGTAGCCTCTGGGACAAGATCCTCCTCTTTGCGCTACAGCTAGCGCTAACTATGACCTTGCAGCAAATGTATAACACCACCGATGTCCTAATCTTAGGACATTTTGTGGGCGCTGATGCAATTGCGGCAGTTGGTAACAATCTTCCTATTATTGGCATTATGGTAGGTCTCTTTGTGGGCCTATCCTTAGGTGCTAATGTAGTTGTTGCCCGTTATATAGGCATGGGCGATAAGATAAATGCAAACCGTACCATCTACACCGCCTTAAATCTTGCGTGGATTGCTGGCGTGGTGGTAGCTCTTCCGGTTATCTTATTTGCAGAGCAGATCACGGCGCTTCTTGGAGTACCAGCGCAGGTTTTTGACTTATCCAAAACCTACCTTATCTGCTATATGGTAGGCATGCCATTCCTCTCCTTATTTAATTTTGAGGCCGCTTTATTTAGAGCAATTGGCGATACCGCAAGCCCACTTTATGCCTTGCTCTTTGCATCTATTTTAAATGTACCCTTGGATCTCTTAGCAGTACATTTTGATTTGGGGATCGGAGGCGTAGCTGCTGCTACTGCTTGTTCTAATTTATTTACAGCGGTGTTTTTGTTTGTAAAGCTTCGTCGCAGTCATGATGTCTTACACATTGAATACAGCAAGCTTGGCCATTTTGCCTTTCGCAAAGCCCGCGCTATTGTCTTTATCGGATTGCCAGCAGGTGTGCAGGCCATGGTGTTCTCTGCATCAAATTTGGTCATCCAAGGAGCAATTAATTCCCTAGGTGCCGAGGTTATGGCAGCATCCGGGGCGGCGCTTATATTTGAGCTAAATCTCTATGTGTTCCTGCAGGCCTTTGGCATGGCGGCCACGACCTTTTTGAGTCAAAACTATGGTGCCGGAAATATGCAACGTTGTTCACAAGTTGTGCGTACGGCTATGTATCTTGATTTTACGGTTACCATAGCGCTGTCGGTTTTCATATTCTTTGCTGGTGAGAGCCTGCTGTATTTCTTTACTGATAGTGCAGAAATCGTGGAGCTAGCACTACAAAGAGTGTATGGAATTATCCTGCTGTATTTCATCTGCGTTCCCTTTGAGGTGTTATCCGGCGCAATGCGCGGATTTGGTTATTCCTTCCCGCCAGCAGTTGCCACTACGGTTGCAATTGTGGGTGAACGTATGCTGTGGTTAGTTACAGTTTTTGCATGGTATCCGACTTTTCAGGTACTACTTGCCACTTATCCAATTTCGTGGGTATTGGCAACGGCACCTATCATTTGGCTGTATCTGCGCTGTGTGCCGAAAATGAAGGCCCAGCTTGAGATGCGACAAAAACAAGAATTAAAAGCATAACAAGAAGATAAAAATGAAGAATAAAAGCAAAGACATGGACATGCTACACGGTAGCATTTGGAACAAGATGGTAATGTTTGCATTGCCTCTTGGTTTGACCTCGATGCTACAGCAGCTATATAACGCCGCTGATGTGTTCTTTTTAGGACATTTTGTCTCAGGTGGCGATATGGCCGCTGTAGGCAATTCTATTCCGGTTATCTTCTTAATTGTGATGCTCTTTGTCGGCATGTCAATTGGCGCTAATGTGGTGATGGCGCGTTATCTTGGACAAGGAAATCGCGAGGAGGCCTCCCGTACCATGTATACCGGTATTTGGGTAGGCATATTCTCAGGAACAGCGGTAATGATCTGGGGCTTACTCTCATCCTCATGGATAGTTGAGGTGATGGCGGTGCCTGAGGAGATTAAGGATCCGGCTACCACCTATCTTAGATGGTATTTCATCGCCATGCCCTTTATTTCCTTATTTAATTTTGAGGCTGCCTTCTTTAGATCAAAGGGCAATACCGCAACACCCTTAATGGCCTTATGTATTTCCTGCACCTTCAATGTTGTGGGAAATTATGTGGCTGTGGGAATTTTGGACACCGGTATTAATGGTGTTGCCTGCGCAACTCTCTGCTCTTTCATCCTTTCAACTCTCTATTTATGGATGAGATTGTTAAAGGAAGAGGGCGTGTTAAAGCTTGAGCTCAAAAAGCTTAAATGCTTTGAATTAAGAAAGGCCCGTGCGATTGTGGCTATTGGCTTACCTGCTGGTATTCAGGGCATGGTCTTTGGTATTGCCAACTTAATCTTCCAAGTAGCCATCAATTCCCTAGGTGCTGAGGCTATGGCAGGATCGGCTGCAGGCTTTACTATTGAAAACAATCTCTATTGTTTTGTTAATGCCTTTGGCTTGGCTGCTACTACCTTCATTGGTCAATGCTATGGTGCAGGCGATCTCAAGCGTTGCCAGCGCGTATTCTTTGTAGGCTTTTTCTGGTGTACAGGTCTTGCCTTGGTAGTAGGTGTTGCAGGTTACTTCTTCTCCCCATGGATCCTCACCTTCTTTACCGACTCTCAAGCCGTGGCTGATGTTGCCATGGAGCGTATTTTCTATGTGATGGGCTTCCAGTTCTTAAATGCAATTATTGAAGCGCTGTCAGATTCCATGCGTGGTTATGGTTGGTCGTTGCCTCCTGCACTTATTGCTATGTTCTGCATTTGCGGTGAGCGTCTGTGGTGGCTGTGGACTATGTTCCCTCAAGATCCCACCTATGAGACCTTGATGATCACCTATCCTATCTCTTGGGCAATTACTGCAGTTGTAGAGGCCTTCGCTTATGTTTACTGCAGAAAGCTCTTTGCCAAGCGCCTTGAGGCGAGCAAGCAGGCAGCAGTAGCCTAGTAACAGTCTCTTTAAACAAGATCGGGCAAGTCCCGATCTTAATTAAGCTACGGCGTAAGAGCTTATTTGCTTATCTTGTTGGGAGTAAGATGTCCTTCAGATTGTACGCTGATGCGCTTGTTGTTATTGACGTCCCAGCAACTAAGTCTATCTCCCCATACACAGCCGGTATCTAAGGCAATAATATTCTCGCGAGAGCACTTGGCATTTAAGGCCGCCCAATGGCCAAATACCAATTTATATTCCTTTTTGTGACGAGTAAGTGTTGGAGTGAACTCAAACCAAGGGAATAACTTTTCCTTCCTCGCATCCTCAAGTGAAGTATCAGAGTGACCATAATCAAGGCTTAGATCTTGAGTGACAAGGCGCATGCGCGTGAAAACATTAATAATATAGCGTATGCGAACCATACCCTGATAGCTCTCGCTCCAGGATGCTGGATAATCACGATACATGTTGCGCAGTACTAGTCCCCTAAGCTCATCCTGATTTAAATAGGCAGAAACCTCTTTTGAGAATTTCTTAGCCTGCTTTAAGCTCCATTGAGGATGAATACCGGCGTGGCAGATGGCAAAGCGTTTTTCCTTGCAGAATTTAATAAGTGGCCGTGATAAAAGATAGGCAACTATTTCCTCATAATTAGGAGCTTGCAATAGGGGCTCTAAATTATCCTTAGGACGTGCTTGACGCTCGCCTTGGGTCACGGCTAAAAAATTGAGATCGTGATTGCCTAGTACCGTGTGGATACAGTCTTGATGGGCGAGGATGAAATTCATGGTCTCAAGAGGCTTAGGACCGCGTCCTATAAGATCGCCTGTTAAATAAAGTTCATCGCTATGCTCATCAAATTTAATTTTCTCAAGGAGCTTTTGAAATTCATCGTAGCATCCATGTAGATCGCCTATGCAATATACCGCCATTTTAAATTCTCCTAATTGACGACAAATTGTAGCAGTTCATGATCTTTTTAGGGCGTTTTTAGGGTGAGATCGTAAAACACTCGTTAAAGACTTAAAGAGTGAACTTTTTTAGAGCAAGGAAATATGGGCTCAAAAATTTAGCTACTTTGCTAAAATGGGATAAATTTTCTGTGGAGGAATGCCTTATGCCACTTATATCCAAAAGCTTTATTTCAGAGCGTTTGCTACCGGCTATTGAAATTGATAAGGTCATAGGCAATTACGTCAAGCTTACACGCAGTGGCTCAAGCTATAAGTGCTGTTGTCCATTCCACCACGAAAAAACACCTTCCTTTTATGTAACTCCATCAAAGAACTTATTCTATTGCTTTGGTTGCCATGAGCATGGCACAGCCATCGACTTTGTCATGAAGTTTAAAAATCTAGGCTTTGTCGATGCGGTTGAGGAGCTTGCTGCCTCAATTGGCATGAGCGTTGAATATGAAGCGGGCCATCGCTCTGATACTTCTGATAAATATAAGCTCATGTATGAGCTCATGGATAGAGCCGCGGCTGCCTTTACGCATAGCTTGTTTGATGAGGCTGGAGCTTTGGGCCTTGAATATTTTACTAAGGAGCGAGGCCTATCTAAGGACACTATCATCAAGGCCCGTCTAGGCTTTGCCCCTGATGGTTGGCATTTTATTGAGGAAAAGGTATGTCGCAATGAGCAGGAGGTGCGCCTGCTTACCGATCTTGGCTTGATCGTGGCGCATGCGGATAATCGCTTCTCCATGTATAGAAATCGCGTGATGATCCCTATCTTTGATAGAAAGGGGCGCATCATCAGCTTTGGTGGCCGTACTATGGGTGATGACAAGCCTAAGTACATGAATACCAAGGAAACTCCCATCTATAGAAAGCGCAACGAGCTCTTTGGCTTATATGAGGCGCTACAGGCCAATAACAATCGTCCCCAGCGTTTGGTAGTAGTCGAAGGATACATGGACGTAATATCAGTACGTCAAGCAGGCTTTACCTCGGCTGTAGCTTCCTTAGGAACAGCGACCACACCTGAGCAGTTTAAGATGATGTTTCGTTACTGCAAGAAAATTGTCTGTTGCTATGATGGTGATGAGGCCGGACGAAATGCAGCTTGGCATGCGCTCCTTACTATTACCCCGGTGCTTTTAGAGGATGCCGAGGTACGCTTTGCCTTTTTACCTGCCGAGGATGATCCAGACTCTTTAGTAAGAACTCAGGGCTTGGGGGCATTTATCCGTTATCTTGATGATGCCATGAGCTATCCTGAATTTTTGGTGTCCCACATCAAGGATCAATACGATATTACCGATCCTAATTCCCGTGCCAGATTTTTCTCCGAAGTTGTAAAGCATATTCGTGCCGTACCGCATAAATCATTGCAGGAGGTGTGTATTGATGAATTTGCCTCAAAGAGCGGTATCGGCACCGAGAGGGCCTGGTCTTTAGTAGATAAGGTTGACGATGATGGTAATGCTACTCTTTTAAATCCTAAGAAGAGAACTCAAGAGCACGGTTTGCTTGCAACCCCCATGCGCTGTCTTATTGCCTTTGCCCTGCAATACCCCATGATCATCGCTAAGGTATATGACGCCTTTAAACTAGATGATTTTATCAAGCTATGCTCTGATCTAAAGATAAGAGGTGCAGAGCAAGCAGCCGAGCTTATCTCATCAATTGGCGAGGTTAATGCTCCTAAGATTGCTGGATCTGAGGCTTATGCAAGAACCGATAAGCTCTCCACCGCCGTGCTATTGGCTCGAGTTGATGATGCTAAATTAAAACTTTATTACGATCAGCTGGCGATGGCAGATCTTGGGGATGAGTGTAAGGATGGTGCCGGCGCTCTTTCCAAACGTATTACCTATTTAGCAAGGCTTTTGCCCACGGTTTTAGTCGATCCCTTGCTAGAGCGCAGTGATGAGCTTAAGGCCCAGATCGAAATGGGGGGCTCTGATGAGGCGCTAAATGAGCTTACTATACTGTCAAGAGAGCTTAAGAAAAGAAATCTAATCAGGC